>CAMCHA010000007.1 GCA_945874515.1 Asaia bogorensis | reverse complement strand
AGGCGGCGTTCCAGCAATTCCACCAGGTTTTCGGAAGTGTCGCCCTTACGGCGCACGGCTTCCTCATAATATTTGCGGAACTGCTTTTCGCCGATATTGCCGTAATAGCCCTTCAGCTTCTGCTTCGCCATCAGCTGCACGCCGAAATCAGTCGGCTTTTGCTTGCGGCGCTGGCCATGCTGACCGGGGCCATATTCGCGCTTGGAGATCGGCGATTTCGCGCGGCCCCAAAGGTTCACGCCAAGGCGGCGATTGATTTTGTATTTGCTTTCGGCGCGCTTCGTCATGCGCAAACTCCACCGCTGGCGCGATGGCCTTTCTTTCTATGCCCATTAGGGCCTTGTTGTCCCGGTAGTCCCAGGCCGGTTGGCCAGGGCGGGCGCGGACCCCGAAGGCCCGTCCACATTCCCGGAAGGAGGGCGGGTGATATTCCGCGCATCAGGGCTTGTCAAACCCCGCGCCCGGCCCCATCCCCGAAGGCATGAGCGTATCCCGAGAAGAAATCCTGGTTCTTGGCCTGACGGCCGGTGTGGTCGGCAGCCTGGTGGGCGGCCTGACGCTTTACGCGGGCCTAGCCCTGGTGGTGGCTGGCTCCCACGCCGGCTGGCTGCTGGCCTTGCCGGCCGCGCCCTTGGGCGGTGGGCTTGGCTATCTTTTGGCCCGCAAGCTTGCATCACGCTTGTAGCTAAAAATGCAAAACCGCGGATCACGGGTTCCCCCGTGCCGCGGATTGCAATCAACCACCCTGACGGGGCGGTAATCAGAAGCCTTCGCGTTCGATCCGCTTGCGCTCCACCTTGCGGGCGCGGCGCACAGCTTCCGCGGCTTCGCGGGCGCGGCGCTCAGACGGCTTTTCGTAATGGCGGCGGATCTTCATTTCACGGAAGACACCCTCACGCTGCAATTTCTTCTTAAGCGCCTTCAGCGCCTGATCAACATTGTTATCACGAACGACGACTTGCACGCGGCACAACCCCCTTCATGGATCGCTGGTTCAATACAAAAGACGCGCAGCCGGATGTCCGGCGCCCGTCCAGAAAGAAAGCTTCTAGCACGATGATTCGCCGCGCCGGAAGCCCCTTTCAAGGTTTTTCAGGCCAATTATATAAAAAGCTCAATTCTATCGCGGGAATCTCATGGCCATTCTGAAAATCGCCCGGCTGGGCCACCCCGTGCTGCTGCAACGGGCCGAGGCGGTGGCAGACCCCACAGCGCCCGAGATGCGCCGCCTGGTCGCCGATATGGTGGAAACCCTGGAAGATATCGGCGGGCTTGGGCTCGCCGCCCCGCAGATCCATGTTTCCCTTAGGCTTTTCATCTGGCGCACGGCCGCTGGCGGGCATTCCGCCCTGTTCAACCCAGAAATCCAACCGGTTGGAGAGGACGTCGAGGAAGCCTGGGAAGGCTGCCTTTCCATCCCGGGCCTGCGCGGCGCGGTGCAGCGCCCGGCGCGAATCGCCTTTCGCGGCCAGGATATCGCCGGCACGGTGGTAGAAGGCGAAGCTGCCGGCATGGCCGCGCGCGTCATGCAACATGAACATGACCATCTTGAAGGTATCCTGTACCCTATGCGCATGACGGATCTCTCGCACCTTGGGTTTGTTGAGGAATTGGCCCGGTTCAACCCGCCAAAGCCCGTTGATAGTGAAAGGCAGAAGCCATGATGGAAGCCGGACCGGATCGTGATGCGCGGGATGCCGCGCTGGACGCCATTTTGCCCCTGGTGCCGCTTTATGGCTGGCAAGGCAAAGCCATTGCCGAGGGGCTCAGGGATGCCGGCATGGCACCGGAAGACGCCGAATGGATGTTCCCCCGCGGCGCCATCTCGGCGATTGAGGCATGGATAGACTTGGCGGACAGACGCATGGAAGCGGCTGGGCTTGCCGCTGATTTGGCGGGCATGCGCACCCATGAACGCGTGCGCTTCTTGATCAAGACGCGGCTGGAAGCTGCTGAACCGCACCGCGATGCGCTGCGTGCCGCGCTTTCCTTGCTGGCCATGCCCTGGAATGCGCCGATTGCTGCGCGCAGCCTGGCGCGGAGCGTCAGCGCCATCTGGTATGCGGCGGGCGATAAATCTGCTGATTTTTCCTGGTACACACGCCGCGCAACTCTGGCCGGCATCTATGGTGCCACGCTGGCCTTTTGGCTGAGTGGGCGCGGCGACGGGCTGGAAGCGGCGCTCGAATTCCTTGATCGGCGGCTTGCCGATCACGCCCGCTTCCAAAAGGGTCTGGCGCGCCTAAAGCCCCGCGCGGCCTGATTGCGCGCTTCGGTTTCAATCGCGCGGACAAGGCCCTATATGCCTGCCATAGGTCATATGCGGTGGCCGATTCGCTACCCTTTGACGATGAGAGGATGAATCCCATGGGTTTGAAGCGCTTATTGATGGCGGCGATGCTGCCGGTTCTGATTGCCGGCCCTGTGCTGGCGAATACCTGCCTGAGGCCTGTGGAAAGACAGGCGGCAGATACCTGGGCCGTGAACAGTTACTTGAGGGTCATAGGGATGCAGTGCAAAATCGATCGCACGCGCATGATCAATGCTTTCCAACCTCATAGTGGCGAACTCTCGGCGGCAGCAAGTGTCATTCAAGGCTATTTCCGCCGCGCCTATGGCGGGGCAGGGCAGACCCGATTTGATCAATACTACACCAATATTTCCCAAGATCATGCCATGGATGCCACCCGCGCCGGGTCTTTCTTCTGCAGCGATGCCGAAGTGATCTTGCAGCAAGTAAGGGCGCTGCCCCCCGGGCAATTGGCCAGGTACTCCGTCAATCAGAATATCATCCAGCCGATTGAAGCGCCGGATTGCGGTGCTGGGGCAGCAGTTGCTCCGCAGCGGAGTGCAGCCGCGCCTCGGCGCTGAAAAGGCGAACTGAGGCAGATTCTCCCTGGCCCATTGGCAAAGCCTGGGGCATGATCGTTTCCAGGTTATAACAGGGGAGTCTCCGATGTTTTCTTTCAGCCTTTCCCGGCGGCAGGCGCTGCTTGCCGCCCCGGTGCTGCTCGCTGCCCCGGCCATTGCCCAGGCGCAGGCACGCGCCATCAAGCTTGGCATCATTCAGCCCGTCACGGGCGCGCTCGCGCAAGATGGTGAATATGGCCGCCTGGGTGCGGGGCTTGCCATTGCTGATATCAACGCCGGCGGCGGCATTAAGGCGCTTGGCGGCGCCCCGATTGAAATGGTGTTCGGCGATGCGCGCTCCACCCCCGATGGCGGCGTAGCAGAAGTTGAGAGAATGCAGGCCGAAGGCGTGCTTGCGATTGTGGGCGGCTTCGCGAGCCCGATCTGCCTGGCCGCTTCCCAGGCTGCGTCGCGCTATGATCTGCCCTATATCGTGGATGTCGGCGTGTCCGATCAGATCGTCACGCGCGGCTTGACCAATACTTTCCGCTTTGGGCCTGGCTTTGGCACAGTGACGGCGACGGCATTGGATAATCTGGTCGCCATCAATGACGCTGCTGGTAAGCCTTCCCGCACCGCGGTGATTGTGCATGAAGATGGGCTATTCGGGTCCGGCATGGCGCGCTTGCTGAATGCGGAATTACCCAAGCGCGGTTTCCAGGTGCTGGAAACCATTTCGCACCCAACGCCATCGCGCGATATGTCCAATGTTGCTTTGCGTATTCGCGCACTCAATCCTGATTTGATCATCCCGTCATCCTATTACGCGGAATTCGTTCTCCTGTCGCAAACCTTGCAGCAGAGGCGCATTCGCCCGAAGGGCATTTATTGCATCCTGAATGGCGCGGCTTCCAATTTCCGCTTCGTGCGGGAATTCCCGGAAGCGGCTAATTTGGTGATGGATTGCAACCACTGGGCCGATCCGCGCAAGGCAAAGACTGCCGAACTCCGCCGGCGCGTGGAAGCGCAAAATCGCTTCTGGCTGTATAATGTGCCGCTGAATTATTCCGCCGTGATGCTATTCGCTGATGCGCTGGAACGCGCTGGCCGGGCGGATCGCGCGGCGCTGATCCAGGCGTTGGCGGCAACCGGCGCTGGCTTTGATAGCCACATCATGCCCTATGGCCCGACGCAATTCGTCAATGGCCAGAACCAGGGCGGCATGCCGGTGAATACGCAGGTGCAGAACGGCGATATCAAGGTGATCTTCCCGCGCGCCTTTGCGGACGCTCAGCCGATCTATCCCGTCACTGGCTGAGATGGGCTACCCGCCCGAAATAGTGCTGGAGGCCCTGGCAAACGGCCTTCTGATGGGGGCGGTCTATGGACTGGTGGCTTTGGGCCTCACGCTGGTTTACGGCGTGCTGCACATCATCAACTTCGCCCATGGTGCCTTTCTGACGCTTGCCATGTACGCGGCCTATGTTGCGCATGGCGCCTTTGGGCTTGACCCGTATGCGGCAATGATCCCGCTTGCGGGCCTGTTCTTCGTGCTGGGCTATCTGGTGCAGCGCCTGGTGATTGGCCCTGCCAGCCGTGGCGATGATTCCAATATGCTGCTGGTGACACTTGGCCTTTCGATCATCATCGAAAACGCCATGCTGGCGATCTTCCGTTCCGATACCATGACGATCCGTGTGCCCTATGCCATGTCCATGGTGGAGCTTGGTGATGTCCTGCTTTCCTTGCCGCGGCTGATCGGCTTTGGCGTCACGCTGCTGGTGGCATTGCTTTTGTTTTTGCTTATGACGCGCACCGATACCGGCCGAGCCATTCGCGCGGTGGCGAAGGAACGCACCGGCGCAGCCTTGGTTGGTATTGATGTTGCGCATATCTATGCTGTGACCTTTGGCATCGGCACGGCCTGTCTTGCCATCGCGGCCTGTCTTTTGCTGCCTTCTTTCTATGTCTCGCCGCGTGTCGGCAATGCCTTTGTGCTGGTGGCTTTCACCATTGTGGTGCTGGGCGGTATGGGCAGTGTGACGGGCGCGCTGCTGGGCGGGCTGTTCATTGGCGTGGTGGAAAGCCTCAGCGGCCTTTATTTTGGCGATAGCCTCGGGCAGATCGGGATTTTCCTGATCTTCATCCTGGTGCTGCTGTTGCGCCCAACCGGCCTGTTTGGGGCGCGCGCATGACGCTGCGCGAAACCCTGCCCATTCTAGGCTTTTTGATTGGCGCCGTGCTGGTTTCCTTGTTCGTCACCAGCAATGTGGTGCTGAATTTCCTGGTCTTTACGTTGATCCTGGCGATTGCGGCGCAGGGCTGGAATCTGCTCGGCGGTTATGGCGGGCAATATTCCTTCGGGCACGCGGCGTTTTTCGGCATGGGCGCTTATGTCAGCGCCATTCTGCAACAGCGCTTTGGCGTGAATGCCTATCCGGCGGTGGCCTTTGGCATCGTCGCCGCTGCGCTGCTTGGGTATGCGATTGGTGCCATGGTGTTTCGCGCTGGGCTACGCGGTTCCTATTTCGCGCTTGTCACGCTGGCTTTCGCGGAGGTGTTGCGGATACTCGCCAATGCGACAGAGATCACGGGTGGTGCCGCAGGTTTGCTGATCAGCCTCAATCTTGGCGCCGGCAACCTGCAATTCGCCGATCGGTCGAGTTTTTTAATTTTGGGGGCGGTGCTGCTCGCACTCGCCATGCTGATCACGCTCGCCGTGGAGAAAAGCCGGCTGGGTGCGCAGCTTGTGGCCGTGCGCGAAAATGAAGCGGCGGCTGCCGCGCTTGGGGTGGATATTCTGGCGGTGAAGCTGCGTGCCATCAGCCTATCGGCGGCACTCACCGGCGCGGCGGGTGCGCTTTATGCGCAGTATTTTCTCTATATTGACAGCAATATCGCCTTCGGTACCTGGATTTCGGTGGAAGCTTTGCTGGCGCCCATCATTGGTGGCGCGGGCACGGTATTTGGCCCGCTGATTGGCGCGCTGATCCTGCAAGGCCTCAGCGAGGGCACCAAAATGCTGATCGGCAAAATCCCAGGCCTTGATCTGATCATTTTCGGTGTGCTGCTGATCCTGGTGGTGCGCTTTCCTTTGCATCGCATCCCGGGGCTTTTGGCCGCGCGCTGGCGCGGCAAGGGGGCGCCATGACAGGGCAGGGCAGGGATCCCGCCTTCCTCGCGGTGCGCGACCTGACCAAGCGCTTCGGCGGGCTGACCGCCGTGGCGGATGCGACTTTTGATGTACGGGAAGGCTCAATCACCGGTCTGATCGGCCCGAATGGCGCCGGCAAGACCACGCTTTTCGCCATGATCGCGGGCTTTGAACAGCCAAGCGCTGGCCTGGTGTTGCTGGATGGCGAGGAAATCACCGGACGCAAGCCGCATGATCTGGCCAAGCTTGGCCTGGCGCGCACTTTCCAGATTGTGCAGCCTTTCGCCGGACTATCGGTGCGCGAAAACATCGCTATCGGCGCGTTTTTGCGCTTGCCGAAGCGCCGCGATGCCTTGGCGCTGGCCGAACAGGTCGGCCAACGCCTTGGTCTTGGCCCGCAATTGGACAAACCCGCGGCAGCGTTGACGGTGGCGGGGCGGAAGCGCCTTGAAGTGGCGCGTGCCCTCGCGACCCGCCCGCGCATCTTGCTGCTGGATGAAGTGCTGGCCGGTTTGAATCCGTCTGAACTCCGCGATTTCCTGCCGGTGCTGCAGGATATTCGCGCGGGTGGTGTCACCATCCTCATGATCGAACATGTGATGCAGGCGGTGATGAGCCTTTGTGAACATGTGCATGTGATTTCTGGCGGGCGTATTATTGCCTCGGGTAAGGCCGCCGAGGTCGTGGGTAACCCCGCAGTGATTGAGGCCTATCTTGGCCCAGGGGCCGCGCAAAGGTTGGCCACCCATGCTTGAAATCAAAGCGCTTGAGGCAGGCTACGGCGAAACCCTGATCCTGCGCGGCATTGATTTGAGCGTTCCGGAAGGCGCGTTGGTTGCGGTGCTCGGCGCCAATGGTGCGGGCAAGACGACGTTGAACATGACCATCAGCGGCGTGGTGCGCCCGCGCGCCGGAGAAATCCGCTTCGCGGGGCAGAGCCTGGCCGCGCTTTCGCCCCCTGAGATCGTTTCGCTTGGCCTGATCCATGTGCCGGAAGGGCGCAAGATTTTTCCGAACCTGAATGTGCGGGAAGTGCTGGAACTTGGTTCCTATCGTCGCGCGCGGGCCAATCGTGCGCGCAATCTGGAACGCGTCTTTGGCGTTTTCCCGCGCCTGAAGGAACGAACACGTCAGGCCGCCGGTACGCTTTCGGGTGGAGAGCAGCAAATGCTCGCCATCGGGCGCGGGCTGATGGCGGAACCGAGGCTGCTAATTCTGGATGAACCATCGCTCGGCCTTTCGCCCTTGTTGGTGGAAGAAATGTTCACGCTGATCCGGCGCCTGCATGCGGATGGGCTGACGATCATGCTGGTGGAACAAAACGTGGCGCAAAGCTTGGAAGTGGCGGATCAGGCGCATGTGCTAGAAAATGGCGTGATTACGCTCAGCGGCGCGGCGCACGATATCGCGGCCGATCCAGAATTACGCCGCAGCTATTTTGGATTGTGAGATGAACGAAGCAACGCCTACGCGTCTTGATGTCGTGACCCTGGCGGTGCTGAAGGGTCGGCTTGAACAAATCGCCGATGAGATGGATGCGACACTTTATCGCAGCGCCTTCAACCCCATCATTGCTGAAGCGCGCGATGCCTGCCATGGCGTTTATGATGCAATTACCGGCGACACTTTGGTGCAGGGCACGAAGGGTTTGCCGATTTTTGTGGGTGCCATGTCCTTTGCCGTGCGGTCCGTTATTCGCAAAGTCGCGGCGGAAGGTGGGCTTCAGGAAGGCGATACCTTCCTGTTCAATGACCCCTATGATGGCGGCACGCATTTGAATGATTTCCGCCTGGTGCGGCCGATTTTCCGCGCTGGCAAGTTGTTCTGCTGGGTGGCGAGTGTTGGCCATTGGCTGGATATCGGCGGCAATGTGCCCGGCAATTACAATCCGCGTGCAACAGACAGCCATCAGGAAGGTGTGCGTTTTCCACCGGTAAAACTGATCCGCGCCGGGCAGATGCAACAGGATATTCTGGACATTCTGGCCGCCAATTCGCGCGTGCCGCAATCCAATTGGGGCGATCTGAACGGGCAATTGAATGCGCTCGATCTTGGCGAAAAGCGCCTTGTTGAATTGCTGGATGATTATGGTGATGCGCGCATCGCCGTGGCCTTCGCGCAGTTGGCTGACCGGGCAGAGGCGCTGATGCGCGCGGAAATCGCGGCCCTTCCCGATGGGCACTACAGCTTTGATGATTTCCTGGATAATGATGGCGTGAAGGATGAAGCGCTGCGGATAGCGCTGGACCTGACCATCGCAGGTGATCGGCTGACCTTGGATATGTCGCGATCCTCGCCGCCCTGTGCAGGCCCGCTCAATATCTCCATCGCGACCACGGTGGCGGCCTGTTATGTCGCGCTGAAACACGCTTTCCCGGATGTGCCGGCCAATGCTGGCGTGCTGCGCCCGGTGGAAGTCATCGCGCCGCCGACCACCTTGCTGGGCGCAGAGGCGCCGCGCCCGGTTGCGGGTTATACAGAGACCATCCTGCGCCTGATTGGCGTGATCTTTGGCGCGCTCGGCCAGGCGCGTCCCGCCACGGCAACGGCAGCGCCTTTCGGCACCATCAATGCGCTGGCGCTTTCCGGTCAGCGGGAAAATGGCACGCGCTGGGTGATGTTTTCCTTCTTCGGCGGCGGGCTTGGCGGCAATCCTGCGACCGACGGGTTGCATCACGCGAATAACCCGATTTCCACCGCGACGATTCCTCCAGTCGAGATTTTGGAAGCCGCTTATCCGATGATGTTCACGCAATGGGCGCTCCGCCCGGATAGTGGCGGCGCGGGCGAACATCGCGGCGGCGTTGGCGCGGTCTATGAGATTGAGGCGCTCGCCCCGGGCCGCACGGAAGTCGCCTTGCTGGGTGAACGCGGGCGTTTCGCGCCCTTTGGCGTGGCGGGTGGTACGGATGGTGCGCTTAATCGCTTCACCTGGGGCAGCGCGGGTGAGACACCACCGATGGCGAGCAAGATTGTGGGTGTTTCCATCGGCCAGGGCGAACGCGTGCGCCTGGAAAGCCCAGGCGGTGGTGGTTGGGGTGATCCGGCAGCGCGGTCCTTGCATGCCATCGCGCGTGATATCCGCCTTGGCTATGTCAGCGCCGAAGCCGCCGCGCGTGATTATGGGAGCCGCGCATCATGAGTGGTGCAATTGTCGGCGTTGATGTCGGTGGCACCTTCACGGATCTTTTCCTGTTCGATCCTACGACGGGACGTTTTCAGACCGCGAAAGTACCAAGCCAGCGTGGCGATGAGGCTTCAGGTTTTCTCGCTGGCTTGCGTGCGCTTGGCGGTGCTGCCGGCATGGCGGCGGTGGTGCATGGCACAACGGTTGGCACCAATGCACTACTGGAAAGGAAGGGTGCGAAGCTTGGCGTTATCACCACGGCTGGCTTTCGCGATGTGCTGGAAATGCGGCGCCGAGATCGCCGCCACACCTGGGGGCTTTGGGGTGATTTCCAGCCGATAGCTGACCGCGATTTACGCCTGGAAGTGCCGGAACGCTGCCTGGCTGATGGCAGCATCCACACGCCAGTGGATATCGCCGCGGTGGAGGCAGCCGCGCGGCAATTACTGGCCGCAGGCGCTGAAGCCTGCGCCATTATCTTCATCAATGCCTATGCCAATCCCGCCAATGAACAGGCGGCGGCGGAAGCAGTGCGGCGCATCTGGCCCAATCCGCATGTTTCGGTTTCCTCGGAAATCCTACCGGAAATCCGCGAGTTTGAGCGTGCTTCGACCGCGGCTCTGAATGCCTATTTGCAGCCGCTTGTCGCGGGCTATCTCGGCAAGCTGGAAGGCGCACTGGCTGAAGAAGGGTTCGGCGGACGCTTTCACATTGTGCAATCCAATGGCGGGATCATGTCCACCGCAACGGCGCGGCGCTTTCCGGCGCGCACCGCGCTGTCAGGTCCGGCAGCGGGGGTGATTGCGGCGGGTGCCATCGCCAAGGCTGCGGGCTTCAGCCATGTGATTACCTGCGATCTGGGCGGTACTTCGTTCGATGTGTCTTTGATTGCCGATGGACAGATGACCCTGGCCGCACAGGCGACGATTGATTTCGGTCTGGTCATCCGCTCGCCCATGATTGAGATCACCACCATCGGCGCGGGCGGTGGTTCCATCGCGGCGGTGGATCGCGGTGGCTTGCTGCAGGTGGGGCCGGAAAGTGCGGGCAGCCGGCCAGGGCCGGTCTGTTACGGCCAGGGCAATGATCGCCCGACACTGACTGATGCGAATCTGGTGCTGGGGCGCATCAATGCCGCGCGGCCCATTGGCGGCGCGCTGGCAAGCCTTGATGTGGCGGCGGCCAAGGCCGCAATCGAACAGCACGTCGGCGCAGCGCTTGGCCTGGATACCATGGCGGCGGCTGAGGCCATTTTGCGCGTCGCCAATGCGAAAATGGCCGGCGCCATCAGGCTTGTTTCCATCGAACGCGGGCTTGATCCGGCGCGGTTTGTAGCACTTCCCTTCGGTGGCGGTGGTGCCTTGCATGTTGGTGCCTTGCTGACCGAGGTCGGTCTCAAGGCCGCGCTGGTGCCGTGCTTTCCGGGTGTTACCTCCGCGCTTGGCTGCATCATCGCCGATGTGCGGCATGATCAGGTGCGCACGCTGAACCTGGATTTGGATACGCTGGATGCCGCCGCGCTTGATGCGCATCTGGTGCGCGAAGCAAGTGCCGCGGTCGCGGTGGTGCGTGATGCCGGCCTGCCGGTGGAGGCGATTGAAACGCTTTTCACACTGGATATGCATTACGCGGGGCAGACGCATACCGTGGCCGTGCCTCTGCCCGTGACGGTTGCAGGCAGTAGCACGGACGTGACGCGTGAGATTGTGCGCGAAGCCTTTGAAGCCGCCTATCAACGCGCCTTCAGTCGCTTGCTGCCTGGGCTTCCGGTGCGCATCGTCTCCCTGCGCAGTGCCGCGATTGGCCGGCGCCCAGCTTTTGACCTCGCGGCGCTTGCGCCGGGGCCTGACGCAAGCCTGGAAAAAGCAGCGCGTGGCACGCGGCAGGTGTGGTTTGATGGCGCCTGGCATGAAGCGCGTGTTTATGCGCGGCTTGATCTGCCGGTGGGTGCGGAAATCCCAGGCCCTGCCATATTGGAACAACCCGATGCCACGGTGGTGGTAGATCCCGGCCTGGTGGCGCGGGTGGATCGTTTTGGCAATTTGATTATCGAAAGGGCGTGACCATGGCCGGCGCCATTCCCATTACCGAAACCGCTTTGCTGCTTTGCGATTTACAGAATGATTTCATCCACCCCAAGGGCGCTTATGCGCGCGGTGGGCAAAGCGATGCGACGATTGCCGCACTCCCCACGCGGCTGGCTCCGCTGTGTCAGGCGATGCGCACGGCGGGTGGCTGGATCGCCTCCACCCATTTCACTTTGGTGCCTGGCAAGGGCGGCGAGCCCTTCATCGCGGAGCACCTCAAACAAATGCGGCCCTTCCTGCGCAAGGGGGATTTCGCGCCGGCATCCTGGGGCCAGGCTTTGGTGGATGAATTGGCGCCATCAGATCTGATGGTCGAGAAAATCGGCTATGACGCTTTCTGGAATTCGCGCCTGGAATGGGCTTTACGCAAGGCCGGCATTCGCGCGCTGCTTGTCGCGGGTATTGTCACGAACGGTGGTGTGGCTTCCACGGTGCGTGGCGCGCATGTGCGGGAATTCGAGGTGACGGTGCTGGAAGATGGCTGCGCGGCGTTTTCCGCTGGCGTGCATCAGGCAGCGATTGAAGGGCTGCGCCCGGTCGCGCGCATCACCTCTATCGAACAGGCTTTGCAGGAAATAACGGGGAAGTAGGTCATGGATAAGTTTGGCATTGGTCAGCCGGTAAGGCGCAAGGAAGATGTGCGGCTGCTCACGGGGCGCGGCACCTATACGGATGACATGAACCGCCCCGGCCAGGCCCATGCGGTGGTGCTGCGCTCACCGCACGCCCATGCGCGCATCATCTCCATGGATGTCAGCGAAGCGCGCGCCGCCCCTGGCGTGGTGGCGGTGCTGACCGGGCATGATGCGATGGCCGATGGTGTTGGCGCGCTGCCGGTGCAGGTGGAGGTGCCCGGTAAGGACAAGCCGCTTTTCGCGCCCACACGCCATATCCTGCAAACTGAACGCGTGCGCTATGTCGGCGACCCGGTGGCGCTGGTGGTCGCCGAAACCCGCGATCAGGCGATGGATGCGGCTGAGCTGATCCAGATTGACTATGAAACCCTGCCCAGCATCACCGAAACCGGCAAAGCGCTTGATGCCGACGCGCCGGTGATTTGGGAAGACCAGGGCAGCAATCTTTGCGTGCATTGGGATAGCGGCCGCGCCGCAGAAGCGGATGAGGCTTTTACCCGTGCCGCGCGTATCGTCTCAGTTGATCTGGTGCAGAACCGTATTGTCGGCAATCCGATGGAACCGCGTGTCGCACTCGGCGATTGGGATGGGGAACGTTGGACGCTGGTTTCGCCATCCCAGGGCGCAGTCAAGGTGCGCGACAATCTGGCGAAGCTGGTCTTTAAGGTGCCGCTCGAGAAAATCCGTGTCATTTCGCCCGATGTCGGTGGTGGCTTCGGCTTGCGCGGGAAGCTGTTTCCCGAAAGTGCCATGGTGCTTTGGGCCGCGCGGCGCCTTGGCCGCCCGGTGAAATGGCGCGCGGGCCGGACCGAGACTTTCTTGTCAGACCCGCATGGGCGCGATCATGTGACGCTTGCCGAAATGGCCTTTGATGCAAATGCCAAAGCGATTGGGGTGCGTATTCGTACCCTCGCCGCCATGGGCGCCTATTTGTTGGATTTCGGCCCGCGCGTTCCAACCATGGCGGGCGGGCGCATCAATGGTACGGTCTATGACCTTCAGGCGCTGAATGTGCAGGTGCGCTGCGTGTTCACCAATACAGTGCCAACGGATGCCTATCGCGGCGCTGGTCGTCCTGAAACCGCCTATGTGCTGGAACGGCTATTTGACCAAGGCGCAGCGGCTTTTGGCATTGGGCGGGAAGAAATTCGCCGGCGCAATTACATCCGCCCGGATCAAATCCCCTATCGCAATGTCGCCGGCAATGTGATCGATTCCGGCCACTTCGCGGAAACCCAGGATATGGCGCTGAACTTGGCCGATTGGCAGGGTTTCGCGGCACGACGCGCGGAAGCCGCCAAGCACGGGAAGCTGCGCGGCATTGGCCTTGGCTATTTCATTGAAGCGTCAGGCGGGCAGCCTTTTGAATGGGCGCGTGTGGCGTTGACGCCAGAGGGTCGCGCCAAGCTGACGGTCGGCACGTTCAGCCATGGCCAGGGGCATGAAACGGCCTTTGCGCAAATCCTGTCTGAAAAGCTTGGCCTGCCTTTTGATGCCATTGATCTGATCCAGGGAGATTCAGATGTTGTGCTGAAGGGCGGTGGCACCGGAGGATCGCGATCTTCGCAAATGGGCGGGGTTGCCACCAGCCGTGCTGCGATGCTTATCGTTGAAAAGGCCAAGCGCATCGCCGCGCATCTGCTGGAAGCGGGTATGGCAGATATTGAATTCCTCAATGGCCGTTTCAGCGTCGCGGGGACGGATATCGCCACAAGCTGGCCCGCGGTGATCGCCGCTGCGCATGATCCCGCGCGCTTGCCGCCGGGGGAAGCTCCTGGGCTTGACGAACAACTGACTTACACGCGCGACACGGAATGCAATTTCCCCAATGGCTGCCACGTTGCCGAGGTAGAAATTGACCCGACAACCGGCGAAGTCACCATCGCCAATTACGCGGCGGTGGATGATGTGGGCGTGCCGATCAACCCAATGCTGGTGCATGGCCAATGCCATGGCGGCATTATGGCCGGCATTGGTCAGGCCATGCTGGAACATGCGCAATATGATCCAGAAAGCGGCCAATTCCTGACCGCAACTTTCCAGGATTACTGCATGCCGCGCGCCAGTGATGCGCCTTCCTTTAACCTTGATCTGAATGTGGTGCCTTGCCCATCCAATGATCTTGGCGTGAAGGGTGCCGGTGAGGGCGGCGCTTGCGGTGCGCCGCCTGCCATCATCTCAGCAGTCTGTGATGCGCTCGGCGTTGCGCATATTGATATGCCGATCACGCCAGAAGCGGTCTGGCGTGCTGTGCGGGCGAGGCAGACGGCGGCTTGATTTAGTGTGTTGCCCATTCACCTTAGTTCACGGGCAACACACTAAAAACTCGTTTGATCACATGTTCCGAGTAGCCAAGTGATTCCACTTCGCTTGAAAATGCTCACCCCACCGGCCGCACGCCCCAAGGATACGGCATGCTGCCCTGCGCAAGCCCGGTGATGCTGCGCCGCCAGGCGCTGCGGATGCGGAATTGGCCGAGCGGGATGGTGGCCACATCATCCTGCGCAAGCTTGTTGATCTCATCCGCCAGCGTCTTTTGCCGCGCGGCATCCGGCGCATCAAACCAGGCCTGGATGCGTTCCTGCATCGTTGGGCTGTCATACCAGCCGAACCACCCGGTCGCACCTGGGGCTTTCACCAGCGAACTCACTGCCGGGTTCAAATAGGCGAGTGATGATCCATAGGTGTGGAAGATACTCCAGCCGCCGCGATCGGCGGGTTCGGTGCGCACACGGCGTTGCACCACCGTGCCCCAATCGGTATCCGCCAATTCCACATTCATGCCAATGCGGCGCAGCCGATCCGCCGTGACTTGCCCATGCGGCCCGATCAGCGGGAAATCCGTCGGGTTGATGATGACAACCTTCTCGCCGTTGTAGCCGCTTGCTTGCAAAGCAGCGCGGGCGCGATCCAGGCTGCGCGGCGGCGCGTTAAGCTCCGACAGGTTCTCAACGCCATAGGGCGTGCCGCAAGGGAATAGGCTGCGGCATTCCTGCCAAACGCTACGATCATCGCCGAGGGTGGAACGCATATAATCCGCCTGATCCACCGCCAGCGCCACCGCCTGCCGCACGCGCAGATTATTGAAGGGCGCTTGCAGGTGGTTAAGCCGCATGATGCTCATCAAACCGGCTGGGTTCAGCACGCCCACTTCAATATTACGGTTACGCTGCAGTGTCGGCACCAGATCGGCCAAAGGCTGTTCCAGCCAGTCAATCTCACCCGATTGTAATGCCGCCGCGGCGGTCGCGGGATCGGGCAGGATATGCCATTCAATGCGCGGAAAATGCGCAACCTTACCGCCGGACGCCCAATCCGATGCCTCATCACGCGGGCGGTAGCGGTCGTTGCGCATATAAACCACGCGGCTGCCAGACACGAATTCATCGCGCATGAAGCGATAGGGGCCGCTGCCAACCATTTCGCTGACCTGCGTGCTGGCATCGGTTTTGGCCAAGCGCTACGGCATGATGAAGGGCACATTCGCGTCCGGCTTCGCCAGCGCATCCAGCAAAAGCGGGAAGGGGCGCTTCAGGCGAATTTCAAGCGTGCGATCATCCGCGGCGTGCCATTCATCCACCTGTGCCGCGAGGATTTGCCCGAAGGCATCACGCCGCGCCCAGCGTGCCAGTGATGCAGCGCAATCGGCAGCGCGCACAGGCTCCCCATCATGAAAGAACAAGCCCTCTCGCAGGCGGATGCGCCACACGCGGCCATCGGCGGAAACCTCATGCCCGGCGGCCATTTGTGGGCGCGCGCGCTGCTGGCCATCCACGGCATAAAGCGTGTCATAGACATGATATCCATGCATTTGGGTCACAATCGCGCTGGTCCAGATGGGATCAAGCGCGGTCAGATTGGCCTGCGGCACGAAGCGCAGCGTGGTGGTGCGCGCGGGCTGCGCCAGCGATGGGCGCAGCAAAGCCCGAGGCCCCGGCAAGCACCGCGGCCCCTTGCAGCAAATGACGACGTTTCATGGGCGTTTCCTTTGTTGTGGTTTACGCTTCGGCGATGGCCGCACTCCAGGGACTCATCACATCGGTGATGCCAGTGCGCAGCCCATCCGCGCCGATGCGGATCAGATTGGGGCATGCGAAATTCACCGGCAGCACCGCGTGTTCGACTTCCGTCACCTCATCCTCGGCGGCCAGGGCGGCTAGGGTTTCCGCACCAAGCCGGATATCGGCGGTGACACCTTCAGGTGCCGAAACATCAAGCCGCGGATGATGTGCTGCCTGTTCCGGTTCCATGCCGAAATCGGAAACGAAGGACAGCATCTGGAAGACGGAAGCCATAATGCGCCGCCCGCCGGAAGCGCCCGTGGCCAGCACGGGTTTGTCACCCTCGGCAGCAATAACGGGGCACATATTGGTCAGCGGCCTTTTGCCCGGCGCCAGCGCATTGGCAGCTTCGGGGCGCGGGTCGAACCACATCACGCCATTATTCATGAGCACGCCCGATTTTGGCAGCACCACGCGGCTGCCCATACTGGAAAGCAGCGTCGTGGTCATGGCGACCATCATGCCGTTCTTGTCGGCGACTGTCAGATGAGTGGTGCAGGACTCAGCGGCTTTCGGTTCTGCATCACCAAGCCCCGCCAGGCGTTCCGCATAGGCCGCGCGCATGACACGGGCCAATTGCGCATACCAAGCCGCCGAAGGCGCCTTACCCGAGAAATCCGCACCCTTCATGCCTTCCAGCACGCGCATCAGCGTGGGTGCGGCGGTCAGCCCATTGGCCAGGAACAACCGCTTGCCGCGCCAGGCGGCTTCAAGCGCCGGCAGCACGCGTGCCTTGCAATGCGCCAAATCCTCGGCGCTGACGAAGGCGCCCATTTCCTTGCAATCGGCAGCGATGGAAGCGGCAATATCGCCCGTGTAGAAATCGGCGAGGCCGGCATGGGCCAGGCGTTCCAGCGTCGCGGCCAGATTGCCCTGCGGGAAGAAACCCGGCGATCCCTGATAGGGCGCCACAGGCGGCAGGCCGCCTGGCAGGTAAATCCGGGCACTTTCGGCGTAAAGCCGGAGCACGGAAGCGGAATTGGCCACTTTCAGCGTAGTGAACCAATCCTGCGCCAAGCCACGCTTCGCAAGCGCCACCGCCGGCGCCAGCACATCCTTGATCGGCATGCGGCCATGGCGCGCATGCAATTCCATATAGCCGGCGACGGCGGATGGAATGGCGAAGGAAAGCGGCCCATGCACATTGCGGTCTTCCAGCACTTCCGGCCAGGTAAACAGATCCGCCTTCATCTTGCCCGTCATGGGGTAGGCGGAAGGCTTCAAGCCGCGCGGGGAAACCGGACCGAAGTCAAAAGTCTCGGCCGCGCTGCCGGGGGACATTACCTGAGCAAAGCCAATGCCGCCCAGGCCGCTATTCCAGGGTTCCAGCGTCGCCAAAGCAAAGGCCGTGGCCACTGCCGCATCGGCAGCCGTGCCGCCGGCTTCCAGAATGGCCACACCGGCCTCCGCCGCGCCGCGCGCCTGGGATGCCACCATGCCCTTACGGCCAGAGGCTGCGGGCTTCGTGACATGCCAATGTTGGGAAGTATGACGCGGCGGGGTATAGGCCATATTCGGGTTTCCTCAATTTCTATGGGCCTAGCCTTGCGCCGCCCGCGGCTTCCCGCAAGCCCCCGCCCGGTTTGCCCCGCCGCCCCTTTCCTTTTATGAAACCTTCAGGATTCTACGGGCGGGCCAAGACCCGTCCCTTGTTCGGGAGCGTTCCAATGTCTGCATCAAAGGGGCTTTTCGTTGCCCCCATTTTGAAGAATTTCATCGAAACCGAAGCTCTGCCCGGCACGGGCGTGGAGCCTGCCCGCTTCTGGGAAGCGATGGAACGCACGCTGCGGGAGATGGTGCCGACCAATGCCGCGCTGCTTGCCAAGCGCGATGCCCTGCAAGCGAAGATTGATGCTTGGCACCAGGCGAACCCGGCCAAACCGATTGATCAGGCGGCCTATACCGCCTTCCTGAAGGAAATCGGCTATCTGCTGCCAGAACCCGCGCAGGTCACGGTGGCCACCACGGATGTGGATGCGGAAATCGCCACCATGGCGGGGCCGCAGCTTGTCGTGCCGGTTTCCAATGCACGCTATGCGCTGAATGCGGCCAATGCGCGTTGGGGCAGCCTTTATGATGCGCTGTATGGCACGGATGTCATTCCTGGCACGGCTTCGGGCAAGGGCTATGACCCGGAACGCGGTGCGAAGGTCATTGCCTATGCGCGCGGTGTGCTGGATAGCGCCGTGCCGCTCGCCAAGGGCTCGCATGCCGATGCCACGGGGTATCGGATTGAAGGCGGCGCGCTGGAAGTGACGCTGAAAGATGGCAGCAAAACCGGCCTCGCGCGGCCTGGCCAATGCGTGGGCTATCTGGGCGAAGCGCATGCGGCATCATCGCTGCTTTTCGTGAATAACGGTCTGCATATCGAAGTGAAATTCGATCGCACGCATCCCATCGGCAAGACCGATGCGGCGGGCATTGCCGATGTGGCTTTGGAAAGCGCGCTGACCACCATTCAGGATTGCGAGGATTCCGTCGCTGCCGTGGATGCGGAAGACAAGGTCGCGGTCTATCGCAATTGGCTTGGCCTGATGCGCGGCGATCTGGAAGCAAGTTTTGACAAGGGCGGCAAGACCATGACGCGCCGCCTGAACCCGGACCGCGTGTTTCAGCGCCCGGCGGGCGGGGAACTGACGCTGCATGGGCGGTCCGTGATGCTGGTGCGCAATGTGGGTCACCACATGATGACCGATGCAGTGATGCTGGATGGCGCTGAAGTGCCGGAAACCATTCCGGATGCCTTCTGCACGTCAGTCATTGCCATCCATGATATTCGCGGCAAGCGGCTGAATTCGCGCGCGGGTAACGTGTACATCGTGAAGCCCAAAATGCATGGGCCGGAAGAAGTGGCCTGGGCCGATGCGCTTTTTGGTCAGGTGGAAGCGG
>CAMCHA010000006.1 GCA_945874515.1 Asaia bogorensis | reverse complement strand
CATTGATGCGATCGGCGAAGAACACGCCTGCGCGATTGAGGTTTTCCACGTTGAAGGTGGCTGTTCTGGAGGACAACATTAAACCCACCTGTAAAACTACTAAACGTCAGAGCAATAGCTTAAGTGGCCCCAGCCGTTGATCGCAAGATGGACCAGCCCCCAATTCGACCGGGCACTCGGCGGTGCACAGAGAAGGTTGGAACCCGGTCGCCACTACTACACCGTGATCGGGCCTTCATCGCTGCGGCCGCGCCAGCCTCGCCATTTCGCCGGGTGCATGATGGCGGCTGGGCACCTCGCCCGCAGACTACGTCGCCCGCTCGTCATTTCCCGACAGCCAAAGCCGTTTCGTCGCATCACCGCGGTGCCACGCTGGATAGGGTGCTACATCCCCCCGGGCCCAGCCAGGGTCCATGGAGATGCTCATGCCGCGAAGCCGTTTCTGTCCGCGCCTTCCTGTCCTCGCCCTCGGCGTCACGCTGGTGCTCGGCTTCGCCTCCGCCGCCGCTGTCGCCCAGACCGGTGTCGCGCAGATCGAAGCCGATGGGATGCCGCTGCGCCTCGTCTATCCCACCGCCGCCCGCGCGCGGCCGATGGCGTCCGGCCCCTTCAACCTGTCCGTCGCGCCCGCCGCACCGCTCCTCCCGGGATCCCGGCGCGTGGTTCTCATGTCGCACGGCACGGGCGGCAACCCGCTCGCCGAGCATACCCTCGCCGCGCGCCTGGCGGCGGCGGGCTTCGTCGTGGCACAGCTTCTCCACCGCGGCGACAACAACGCCGATGTCACCGCCGCGGGACCGGAATCCTGGCGCCTCCGCCCGCGGGAGGCGAGCGCCGCGCTAGACGCCCTGGCCGCGCACCCCGATTGGGGGCCGCGGCTGCGGCTCGACCGGGTGGGCGTGCACGGCACCTCCGCCGGTGCCATTACCGCGATGACGCTCGTCGGCGCCGAGTGGAGCCTGCGTGACCTCATCCGCCACTGCCTCGCCGCGGGGGAGGCCGATCTCGGCTTCTGCTACAATGGCCTGCCGGACGAGCCCGCGCGCGCCGCCCGCCGCGCGCGCTTCGAATCCGCCCGCAACGTGCCGGACTTCCTGCTGGGGCAGGAGAACAATGCCCGGCATGGCGGGCGGGATCCCCGCATCGTCGTCGTCGCAGTCTCCACCCCGGTCGGGGCGATCTTCCGCACCGACAGCTTGGCGCAGATCGCGGTGCCCGTCGGCGTGGTGCGCGCGGAGGCGGATCGCCTCACGCCCAATGCCTTCCATGCCGACCGCCTGCTTCGGCATTGCGGCGCCTGCACGCCGCTCGCCGTGATGGCCAGGGCAGGGCATATGGATGCCATGTCGCCCTGGCCCAGCAGCGTCGCGCAGGCGGTAGCGGATCGACACCCGGTGGGCGGCAGGCCCGAACCGGGCTTCGATCCCGCGGAGCGCGCGGCAGCGCAGGCGGCGATCGTTCAGCATTTTGTGCGTCACCTCGCGCCATGAGGCTGCGGACCTGGCTGCCGCCCGGCGCGGCGCGCGGCCTCGGGCGTCGGCTGCTGCTGACGGTCGCGCTGGCCCCGCCCATCGCCTGGCTGGCGCAAGCGGTGCTACCGGGCACCGCGGGCTATGGCACGGCGCTGACGCGCAGCCTGGCGATCAGCCTCTGTGCCTGGGCGGCGGTGGATCTCGGACGTTTCCTGCTGAGGGGGAAGCTCGGCGCAGCCCCGCCGCATTATTGGCCGCCGCCGCGCGGTGCGGCGCTGCTGCTCGGGCTCGGCCTGCCGGCCGGGGTACTCGCCGGCGTTGCGCTCGGCGACATGCTGGCCGGCCCGTCCGCAGTGGCCGGAGGGACGGGTGCCGTCGCCGTGTTCGGGCTGGCGGTGGGCGTTGCGATGACTGCCGCCTTCTACAGCCGCGGCCGGCAGGAGGCGCTGGCCCGGCAGGTTGAGGCGGCGCGGCTCGCCGCGCTCAAGGCGCAGCTTGATCCGCACATGCTGTTCAACACGCTCGCCACGCTGCGCGCGCTGATCGCAACCGACCCGCCGCGCGCGACGGCGATGCTCGACCGCCTGGTGGGCTTCCTGCGCGCCACCCTCGGCGCGAGCCGCGCGGAGACGCACAGCCTGGCCGCGGAACGCGCCTGGATCGAGGACTACCTCGCCCTGATGCAAATCCGGCTTGGCGCACGCCTCGCGACGCGATGGGACATCCCCACCGCGCTGGAACCTGCGCAGGTGCCCGCCCTGCTGCTCCAACCAGCGGTGGAGAATGCAATCCGCCACGGCATCGAACCCAAGCCCGAGGGCGGTCGGATCGAGATCAGCGCCCGCAGGGAAGGCGGTGAGCTCCTGCTTCGGGTCCGCGACACGGGCGTGGGACTTCCGGCCGCTGCGCAGGACCGGTTCGGCCTCGTCCAGCTTCGCGAGCGGCTGCGCCTCCTCCATGGGAGCGCAGCGTCGGTCACCCTCGCGGCGGCCGACGATGCTGAGGGCGGCGCGCTGGTGACGCTGCGCTTGCCAATAGCGCTGCCGGTGGCACCCTCTGCGCTATGAGCCCCGGCCCGCGCGCCCTGATCGCTGAGGACGAACCACTGCTCGCCGCCGCGCTGGCGGCCGAGCTTGCCGCCTGCTGGCCCGGCCTTGCCCTGCTGCCCCCGGCGTCGGACGGCGCGGCGGCGCTGGCGGCCGCGCTCGCCCACCGGCCCGATGTCTGCTTTCTCGACATCCGGATGCCGCGCCTCGACGGGTTGGCCGCCGCACACGCCATCATCGAGGACTGGCCGCATGACGTGCCGCCGCCACTCATGGTCTTCGTCACGGCGCATGACGAATATGCGTTGCGGGCCTTCGAGGCGCAGGCGCTGGACTACCTGCTGAAGCCGGTCGAGCACGGCCGCCTGGCCGCCTGTGTCGCGCGACTGATGCGCCAGCTCGGCGACAGGCGGGAGCCCGCGGCCGCGCTCGACGACGCGGTGGCGCAGCTGCGCGCCGTGCCAGCGCCCGCAGGCGTTGGGGCGCCGCGGCTCCATGTGATCCGCGCCCAGGCCAGCGAGGTCGTGCATCTTGTGCCGGTCGAGGAGGTTCTCTACTTCGCAGCCGCCGACAAGTATGTCCGCGTGGTCACGGCGGAGCGGGAGCACCTGATCCGCCTCTCGCTCCGCGATCTGCTGCCGCGGCTGGATCCGCAGCGCTTCTGGCAGGTGCATCGCGGGCTTGTCGTGCAGGCGCGCCACATCCTCGCCGCACGGCGCGAGGAAACGGGGCGCGTGCTGCTCACGCTGCGCGGCCGCCCGGAGACGCTGGTCGCGAGCCGGATGTTCGCGCATCTGTTCCGTGGGATGTGATCAGCAACGGCGCAAGCCGCAACACGCTGCTTGCCATGAAGAGAGCCAGAGATTTTCGTTCCCCGGCGCAACGCTATTTCAAAATATGGGATGTATGTTCAGGTGGATTGGCGCCGCGGAAATCGGGCTAAAGGGGGCGGTGCCCTAAGATACCGCCCCTTTAATTATGGGGCGCGCAATCAAGCGCCCTTTTGGAATAACAACTCTTCGCCCACTGCCGCGTTAACCTAAGCGCCAGCGGGCTTCTACAAGGTTCGACCCGAAGTGGCGGTGCCACGCATGCGGCACCGCCCTTCGAAACAAACCTTAGTGGCGGTCGAGCACGCGCACCCCGGCCGGGTGGGTCGTTTCATAGACCGTACGCGTGGTCTCATGATGAACCACCGGCTCCACGTGACGGACAGCCGGCTCCACGTGATGGACAACCGGGTGCAGCGCCCGCTTGTGGCGGGTGCCCAACCAGGCGCCGATCAGCGCGCCGAGCAGGCCAAGCGTCAGCGCGGCGAACAGCGCGCGCGATGCAACCGCGACGCCGTGCGCGACGGAGTCGGCAGCGGCGCGAGCATTCCGCTCGGCTTGGGCGATGCCGGTCCTGATCTCGGCTTCCATGCGAACAACGCGGCGGGTCGCCTCGTCGCGTGTCACGCCGGCTTCGGCCGCGACCAGCGCAATAAGCCGGGTGCGGTCAGCATCATTGAAGTTGCCGCCATACAGGCCATTGCCGATCACCAGGGCGATTTCACCCTCCAACTGATCGCGGGTCATCGCCGAAATGTCGCCGCCGGTGCTGAGGCCGAGGCGCACACGATCAACCAGCGACGTGCCGCGCACTTCCGGCACCATCGATTCGGCGGTATCGGCCAGGCGGGACGCCACTGAGCTGACGCCCTGACCGGCCATGCCGATCGCGCCGCCAAGCGCCTGGGCGAAGAGCCAGGCGCCAAACAACAGGGCGATCGCCCAGGTGGTCAGGCCGTGCAGTTCACCATCGAGGTGCGAGTGAGTACCCGACAGGCGCGCGGCGACATAGCCACCGAGCGCCATGCTGAGCACGTAGTTCACGATCTGCCAAAGGCCAGCGCCCTGGCTGAAGCTGCGCACATCGCTGGCATTGGCCGTCATCGTGTTGATGGAGCCAGTGCCAAGCGCCGCACCGAGCAGGCTCAGCAGTACCGTCGAGGCGACGGCGACTGCTGCGCCGGCGAAGACGGCGCCCCAAGAGACCCGGCTATGCGCCGGCGTGTGGTTGGTGACGGCTGTAGCGGCGTTGGTGGCTGTGACGCCGTAGCCGGGGCGGATCGCCTCGCCCGGGCGGGCGGGGGTGGTTCCAAGGATGGTGGAAGACATGGTCTCTCCTATACGTATGTCAGATGCGAGGAAGTGGGCGCTCGGGTTACGAGCGCACCACCCGGTACTCGATGCGGCGGTTGCGGAAGCGGCCTTCGAGCAGGTCGTTGTTGGCGATCGGCTGAGCGCTGCCGTAGCCCCTGGCAACTACCATGCCGGGTTCGACGCCGGCGCGCAGCAGGGCGGCACGGATCGACTCGGCCCGGGCCTGGGACAGGGTCACATTGGCCGCAGCGTCGCCGGTATTGTCGGTATGCCCGGCAATCTCGATCACCGTGGTCGCCGGAAGCTGCTTAATGCGCGCCGCAGCGTTGTTCAGCAGGGCCATATTGCCAGCCGGGATATCGGCACTGCCGGTGGCGAAGTTAATGATCGAAAGGTTAAGCGCGCCAACCAGATCATTTGCATTGAAGCCGCTGCGCAGCGCAGTCAAGCTGTTCAACACCCTGTCGTTCGCATCGGTGACAAGGGTACCAACGCGATCGGAGATCGTGCCGTAGACCAAGCCGCCGCCGAGCACACCGCGCATCGCGGTGGAGATACGGTCGCGGTCGCCTTCGTTGATCATGCCGCCAAGATTGACCGAGTTGCCTTCGAACAGCGCTTGCACGCCCGGGACCCTCAGATTGTTCAGTGCCGACCGGAAGTTCACCATCCAGGGCGCGGCGCCACGGTTCAGGTCGATCGCGATGTCGCCCTGTACGCGGTCAGCGCCGAAGACGGCCCGCAGTGAGTTGATGATGTTGGTGCGGGTCTCTTCGTCATGCACCGTGCCGCTGTAGCGGATGAAGCCGTCGTCATTGCTGATCGCAAGGCGCGGCGGCAGGGAGGTCACAGGGACCGGCGGCAGCACCGGCGCTGTCCGAACCACCGGAGGCGGCGGCGGCGGCGCTTGGTTGCCGGTCAACAGATAGGCGCCGAGGCCGAGCAGGCCGAGCGCGCCAACCAGCGGCAAGAGCCAACGGCTCATGTGCGGCTCATCATGCACCACGGTCATCGCCATTGGCGCAACCTGTTCAGTGCGCGGGGCAACGCGTGGCGCCACGGTCTCAACGACGCGGGTGGTGGTCGCCGGCGGGTTGAGGAAGCTGAGCACTTCGCTCGACAGCGTGGCTGGCACCTGGCCGCCCGGGGTGAGCACGCCGATCAGCTTCGGCATGACGTAGCCAAGCGCGGTGGTCGCGGCCGGGCCGGCGATGCCGAGGCGGCTGGCGATGCCACCCATCGCATTGCTGCCAAGCGCGCTTGCGATCTGGTCGCCCGAGAGCGGTTTGGCATCGCGGTTGCCGAGCCAGGATGCGGCCGCATCGCCGAGGCCGGCGCCGCGGAACTGCTCGAGCAGGCCGCCGAGGCCACCCGGCGCGCCGGTGACGAGGTGCAGCGCTTCACGCATGAGCGGTGTTGCGACGCTGCCGAGGCCGAAACGGCCAGCGACGTCGCTGATAAGAGTGTCGAAGAGTGACATTGTATTCCCCCAGCGCGACCGTGCCCCTTGATGACATTTACCGCGCATGTTGTTGACAGAAAAAGATGGGTCGCGCCCCCCCCTGAGGAGGGCGCGACCCGGTTGGTAAGGCTTAGCGAACCGGACGGCCGTTCGCGTCCATGCGGACGAATTCGGCCTGCTGGCGGCGCAGCTTCTCGTGGATGGTCTCGATGTGATCGGTGCCGACCTTCTTCAGCTCGATCTCTTCGATGACGCGCGCGGTCTTGCTGACCAGCGCACGTTCCGCAGTCTCAACCACCTCGATCTCGGCATCGTTCCAGTCGATGTCGGCAAGGCTCGCGGGCTGGCTCACGGCGCGGCGAAGCACTTCGGCATGCTCCTCGTGCAGGGACACGTTCGCCTCGACTTCGCGCTCGGTGACGAAGCGACGGACGCGGGCGCGGCCGCTCTCGTACATTTCCTTGCCGACCTGCAGCTGCTCCTCGGCGAGGCGCAGAACCTCGTCATGGATCGCAGCCGCCTTGGGGGTCACGGCAACGGTCTGCACCGCGGCCAGCGGCGCGGCAGCGATCTGCTTCACTGCGGCTTCGACATGCGCCACCGAGGCGATGCCGCTGGTGACGGCACGGTCCTGCACGTCAACCGGGCGGTGCACGTTGAGAATGCCAGAGGCATGGGCAACTTCGCTCTCGGGCACGCGGACCGTGATGACAGTGCCGCCCTGCTCGATCGCCGCGCCATAGACTTGCGCCTCGTGCTTGAACAGGTCGCCACCGAGCAGGTGGTTCCACACGCCAGGCTCACGCAGCGCGCTGGCATTCTGGCCAGCAAAGCGGCTGCGATCGAAGATGCTGATGTCGCTGTCGTGGAAGCCGCCGACTTTGAGCGCGCGCACCGCAGCGGTGGCGTGGTCGCCCGTATCATAAGCGGCAACGATGGTTTGGATCGTCATTGTAATGGTTCCTTTAGGGGGTGATGGTTCGCGCCGGCAGCAGGGTTTATCCCCCGCCGTCCGAAGCCTTGGGAGGGAGCCGCGTCACATCCGCTTCTTGGTAGTGGAGGGTGACGGTTTCCCGATGGTGTTCGGTGGTACGGATGCGCCGTACATGCAGCTCTTCCTTGAGGCGCAGTTTGCGCTCAACCACCAGAAATTCTTCAACGATTGGGATCACAAGAGTCTCGCCATCGTCGCGTATCGCCGGCATGGCTTCAACAATGACGCCAACTGGAACGGTAGTTATCTCGACAGCCTCGCGCAGCAGATCAGTCTCGATCAACTCCTCACGCGTGCGGGTATGCTTACCAACATGCAGCCGGCCGGTCTCGACCGTCTCGCGGGTAACGGCGGCCTCCTCAGCATAGAGCCGCAGGAGGTCCGAGGAGGGCTCCTTATCGCTCACAGGGTGCCAGCCGATCCGGCAACGTTGACGAGATCAAGGTGCAGATTAGCAATATTAAGAAAATCACTCAAAAAATTTTGGTGTCTCATACAATCCTCCTGTCGCTCAACAATATTTTCTTGACGTTCATATATTGTAAACGTTCGGGCCACGCAAGGGGCGCCCTGAAGATCAGGCGTTGTTTTTATATTATGTTTTTATTTCAGGTACGTGCCGAGAGTCACTTCGAAAACACTCGTTTTGCTGTGCGCCGCTTGCCTGTTGCTCGAATCGCAGGCGCTGTTGGGCAGGGAAGCTGCCGGCGACGTCGCAGACAAAATTGTCGAAGAGAGCAATGATATTTCCCCCGGCGCGGCTGTACACTTTGTTAACAAATGAAGATGGGTCGCGCCCCCCGGAGGGGACGCGACCCAGTTAATCAGGCTTAACGAACCGGACGGCCGTTCGCGTCCATGCGGACGAACTCGGCCTGCTGGCGGCGCAGCTTCTCGTGGATGGTCTCGACGTGATCGGTGCCGACCTTCTTCAGCTCGATCTCCTCGATGACGCGCGCGGTCTTGCTGACCAGCGCACGTTCCGCAGTCTCGACCACCTCGATCTCGGCATCGTTCCAGTCGATGTCGGCAAGGCTCGCGGGCTGGCTCACGGCGCGGCGCAGCACTTCGGCATGCTCCTCGTGCAGGGACACGTTCGTCTCGACTTCGCGCTCGGTGACGAAACGACGGACGCGGGCGCGGCCGCTCTCGTACATTTCCTTGCCGACCTGCAGCTGCTCCTCGGCGAGGCGCAGCACCTCATCATGGATCGCAGCCGCCTTGGGGGTCACGGCAACGGTCTGCACCGCGGCCAGCGGCACGGCGGCGATCTGCTTCGCCGCGGCTTCGACATGCGCTACCGGAGCGACACCGGTGGTGACGGCACGGTCATGCACGTCAACCGGGCGGTGCAGGTCAAGAATGCCGGAGGCATGGGCAACCTCGCTATCGGGCACACGGACCGTCACGACGGTGCCGCCCTGCGCGACCGCTGAGCCGTAAACATGCGCTTCGTGCTTGAACAGGTCGCCGCCGAGCAGGCGGCTCCACAGGCCGGGTTCCCGCAGCGCGCCGGCATTCTTGCCCGCGAAGCGATCGCCATCAAAGATGCTGATATCGCTGTCGTGGAAGCCGCCAGCCTTAAGTGCGCGCACTGCAGAGGCAGCGAGCTCGTCCGTATCAAAGGCGGCAACAATGGTTTGGATCGACATAGATATGGTTCCTTTAGGGGGGGTCATGGTTCGCGCCGGCAGCAGGGTTTATCCCTCGCCGTCCGGAGCCTTGGGCGGGAGCCGCGTCACATCCGCTTCTTGGTAGTGGAGGGTGACGGTCTCCCGATGGTGTTCGGTGGTACGGATGCGCCGTACATGCAGCTCTTCCTTGAGGCGCAGTTTGCGCTCAACCACCAGAAATTCTTCAACGATTGGGATCACAAGAGTCTCGCCATCGTCGCGTATCGCTGGCATGGCATCAACGATGACGCCGACCGGAACAGTAGTTATCTCGACAGCTTCGCGCAGCAGATCAGTTTCAATCACCTCATCGCGAGTGCGCGTATGCTTACCGACATGCAGCCGGCCGGTCTCGACAGTCTCGCGGGAAATGGAGGCTTCCTCAGCATAAAGCCGAAGCAGGTCCGAGGGCTGCTCCTTGTCGCTCATGGGGCGCCGACCGACCTGATGGTGCTCATGACATCAATACCCAAAGAAACATTATTTAAGAACCAATTCATGTAATCCTCGCGTTTTCGATTAACCTGATGTTAGTGGGTGCGTACTATAACCTACCGAGTGGCGGCAAGGCCTAACCTACAATTCACTGGTGGACTTTTTATTACGTTTATATGTCAAATCTAATTAAGTCCCGACAGAAATTAAAGACAGCGGCGCCAGGATCGGCACCGGTACGATCACTGCAGAAGTTAAAGGCTTCGAGAAGTGAGGCACGAACAGTAGCCCTTAACAAATCATGAGAGGCTCTACTTGATCTCGTTATACCGTTAAAGGGGGTTAGCGATACTTAAATGGTATCGAAGGGTGAGCATGCAGGATTGTCTCAAAGCGGCGCCGGCCTTGGCCGCCACCCTGAATTTTCATAGGGCGGTTCAACAATGAATCAGTCGCGTTTTCTAAGAACCAAAGTAGTCCAAGGCCCAACATCTATTCTGCGTTCAAGCACCAGGCCCTGACGGCGATGCGCCGCCAGCACCATGCGCGCCTGCGTGCCGAGAAGCCCGGCCAAAATTGCCGTTCCCTGCGGTGCAAGATGCGCCGCCAATTCTCGCGCCATGGCGCAAAGCGGGCGCGCCAGAATATTCGCAAAAATCAGATCATAGCGCTTGCCCTGCAACCGACGATCACGCCACCCATCGGCCAATAAGGCGCGCATCCGGGCCGACAGGCCATTCAACCGCGCATTCTCCGCACAGATGCGCACCGACCAGGGTTCGATATCAGTCGCCGTGACCGGCGCGTGCAACAGCTTCGCTGCCCCCATGGCAAGAATGCCCGAACCACTGCCCAGATCCATAATGCGCCGAGGACAGCGATGTGCGATGCCTTCAAGCGCCCTAAGGCAACCCTGGGTAGAGGCATGTTCGCCCGACCCAAAAGCCAGACCCGCATCAAGCTTCAGCACCAGCCGATCAAAACAGGGCCAATCCGCAACATGGGTTGGGCGGATCAAAAACCGCCTTCCAATGCGCTGTTCAGGAAAAGCCTGCACGGTGCGCGCGAGCCACCCTTCCGCTTCCACCGGCGCAATCTGTAAAACGGGTGGCGCAATGCCGGCCACCATGGCAGCCAAAGCCATCGCGCTTTCCAAAGCATCCTGCCCCGCGCCCGCTTCACGCACACCTTCCGCGCGCCAGGTATCGCTCGGTTCATCGCGGAAATAGGCGACTGTGCCGCATACCTGTAGCAGGGCGGCTTCAAAGAAGGGCAGGGCTTCTTCACTCAACCCATCAATGCTGAGCGCTTCAAGCGGTTCCGTGCGCCGGCGGGAAAGCGCGCCCGCGCCATCAGGGCCGGCGGGGCGCATCAGGCTTTCTCCACAAAACGATCAATCAGGCGCTTGTCGCCCGCCTTGTCGAAGCGGACATCCAGACGGTCATCTTCCACGCCCGTCACCTCGCCATAGCCGAATTTCTGGTGAAAGACGCGATCACCAGCGGCGTAACGCGCGGAACTCGTTGGGCGTTCTTTCACTTCCCAGGCGGCGGCTTCAATCACGCGCGGGCGCTGGCCATAAAGCCCGCCAGTGCTCGGGAATACGCTGGCACTTCGCATCTCTCGCGCGGCATTGCCTTCCAGCTTGATCTCGGATGCCGGCAATTCATCAAGAAAGCGCGACGGGATGGAAGCCTGCCAATTGCCATAAATGCGCCGATTGGCGGCATGGCTGATTACCGCGAAACGCCGCGCGCGCGTTATGCCAACGTATGCAAGCCGCCTTTCTTCTTCCAAGGCGCGTTCCCCGCCTTCTTCAAGGCTGCGCTGCGATGGAAAGACGCCTTCTTCCCAGCCAGGCAGAAAGACGCGATCAAATTCCAACCCCTTCGCGCCATGCAGTGTCATGATGGAAACACGCTGGCCTTCCGCCGCTTCGTCAATTTCCATCACGAGGGAGACATGTTCCAGAAACCCAGCCAGGGTTTCGTAATCCGCCATGGCGCGCAGCAATTCCTTGAGGTTATCAAGCCGCCCCGGCGCTTCCGGGCTGCGATCCTGCTTCCACATATCGGTATAGCCACTTTCTTCCAAAAGCGTCGCCGCCATCACCACATGGCCTTCATTGGGCAGCATGGCGCGCCAGCGGGCGAAACCTTCCAGCAATTCACCCAAAGCGGCGCGCGACTTGGCCTGCTTGATGGCGCCCTTTTCCAGCGCAAGCCCGGCGGCAATCGCAAGCGGCACGGCTTCCGCCCGCGCCAGCGCATGCATTTCCCGCATCGCGGTATCGCCAAGCCCGCGCTTGGGCAGATTGACGATGCGTTCAAACGCCAGATCATCCGCGGGCTGCGCCACCACGCGGAAATAGGCCATGGCATCGCGGATTTCCTGACGTTCATAAAACCGCGCGCCACCCACCACGCGATAGGGAATGCCAAGCGTGATCAGCCTTTCTTCAAAAGCGCGCGTCTGAAAACCGGCACGGATCAGAATGGCGATCTCGCCAAGGCCCTCCCCCGAACGCCGCGCCGATTCAATGCGTTCGCCGACCATGCGGGCTTCTTCTTCGCTGTCCCAGACAGAGACAACGCGCACCTTCTCCCCATCCGCATCATTGCGCCCGGCACGCAAAGTTTTGCCAAGCCGCCCGGTATTATGCGCAATCAGCCCGGAAGCAGTGGCCAAAATATGCCGGGTTGAACGGTAATTGGATTCCAACCGCACCACCTGTGCGCCGGGGAAATCCTTTTCAAACCGCAGGATGTTTTCAATCTCTGCCCCGCGCCAGGAATAGATGGATTGGTCATCATCACCCACACAGCAGATATTGTGATGCGCCTGCGCGAGCAATCGCAGCCAGTAATACTGCACCAGATTAGTGTCCTGATATTCATCCACCAGAATATAGCGAAAGCGCCGCTGATAATCGGCCAGCACTTCCGGATGCCCACGCAAAATCGTCACCACATGCAGCAGCAAATCACCGAAATCAGCCGCATTCAGCGCCCTCAGCCGCGCCTGATACGCCTCATAAATCCCGCGCGCGCGGCCTGCGGCGTAATCCGTATCCTCGGCCGCGGTAATGCCATCGGGCGTCAGGCCGCGATCCTTCCAGCGTTGAATGATCGCCATCAGCCCCGGCGCGGGCCAGCGCTTGAGGTCAAGATTCTCGGCTTCCATCACCTGTTTCAGCAGGCGCAACTGATCATCCGTATCCAGGATGGTGAAATTGGAATTGAGCCCCACAAGTTCCGCATGGCGGCGGAGCATGCGCGCCGTGAGTGCGTGAAAAGTGCCAAGCCAAAGCCCTTCCACCGTCTCACCCATCATCGCGCCAACACGTTCGCGCATTTCCCGCGCGGCTTTGTTTGTGAAGGTCACCGCCAGCACCTGGGATGGAAACGCCTTACGGCTGCGCAGCAAATGCGCAAACCGCGTGGTCAGCACGCGGGTCTTGCCGGTGCCCGCGCCGGCCAGTACCAGCAGCGGCCCATCAAGCGCTTCCACCGCCGCGCGCTGTTCAGCATTGAGCCGCGCGAGGTAATCAGCCTCACTCATTGGCAGGAACCGATGGAAGCGGCGGAGCAAATGCGCTGGCCATCAAGCCAGCGCGCCCCGCCAAGCAGAGCGCCGGAAAGATTGGTACCGGCAAGCTCAGCCCCAGTCAGATCGGCGCCGCGCAAATCGGCGCGGAACAGAGTCGCGCGGCGCAAATCTGCCCCGTTCAATATCGCGCCGGCCAGCACGGCGCGGGTGAAATCCACGCTCCGTAGCGTGGCACCCGTCAAATCCGCTCGGGAAAGATCGGCGAAGCCGAAACGCGTATCAGAAGCGTCAACGCCCGAGAGCTTCGTCTCCACAAAGCGCCCACGCGCGAAGGAGCTATCGCGGAGCGTCGCCCCCGTCAGGTCACGGCCCGATAGGTCCACGCCATCCAGCAGACAGCGCCGCCATTCCACGCCAGGCGCGGGGGAATCGGCGCAAGCGCCAAGGGCGGGGCCGGCCAGGAGCAGCGCTCCAAGCAGGAGGGGAATCTGAGGGAATTTGATCACGCGAAGGATATAGAGGCTCCGCCCCGCCGATCCAACCGCGCCCGGCTTGCATCACGGCCCCGAAGCGGCAAGCATGGCGCTTGGAAATCCGGGAGGTAACCATGCGCCGCCATTCTTTCGCCCTTGGCCTTTTGGCCCTGCTGCCTTTGCCGGCGGACGCGCATCACCCGATGGGCGGCGCCATGCCGGAAACACTCTGGCAGGGCTTTGCTTCCGGCATCGGCCATCCGGTGATTGGGCTGGACCATCTGGCCTTTCTGCTGGCGGCCGGCGTGCTGGCGGCAACCTTGCCGCGCGGCGATGCTTTCCGGGCGATGGCCGGCTTCCTGATCGCCAGCATGGCCGGGGTGGCGCTGCATTTGGCGGGTATTGGCTTGGGTGCGACCGAGGCGCTGGTGGCGGCATCGGTGCTGATGGTGGGGCTGGCGCTGCTGATGACGCGGCGGGTCAGCGCTGGGGCCTTGCTGGCAGGTTTTGCCCTGGCCGGGCTGTTCCATGGCCATGCCTTTGCGGAGGCGGTGATCGGCGCCGAGGCAACACCGATCCTGGCCTATCTGGCGGGGCTTGCGGTGATCCAGGGTGCGTTGATGCTGGGTGCCATGGCGATGGCGCGGCAGGCCGCAAGCGCAGGCTGGCTGCGCCCGGCGATGGGCGCGGCCGCGAGTTTTGCGGGGGTTGGGTTTTTGGTGGTGGCGTTGGTGGGTTAGGGCGCCCTCACTACAGCGCAAGAGCGCAAGTCGCTTCCATTTCGCAGCGGCTTTCGGCATGTTTTGCTGAAGCATTTAGAGGGCGCAGATGAAGGCCTGGATCATCTCGTTTGTACTGCTGGCTAGCATGGCGGCTGCCCAATCTTCGCGAGAAGAAGCGTGGCGCTGGTGTGGGCCCCAGGATGCGGCCATTTCACGGGAAATGCAGATCACCGGATGTTCCTGGCTGATCAACTCCAGGCAGGAGACGCCGCAGAACCTAGCCGCCTCCTACTTCAATCGTGCCAATGCTCGCAGTAAATCAGGTGATCACAGGGGCGCCATTGCTGATCTCACGGAAGCAACACGCGCGAATCCGGAATTCGGCGTCGCTTTTTCCCTTCGCGCCTTTTTGCGATTCATCTCCGGCGACGGCACGGGCGCAATCACCGACTTCTCTGAGGCCATCCGCCTCAATCCGCGCGACCCAGAGGCCTTCAGCAATCGAGGCGCCGTACGGACCGCCGTGGGCGATCATCGCGGCGCCATCGCAGACTACGATGAAGCCATTCGGCTCAGCCCTCGAACAGCAGCCACATATGTCAATCGGGGCTTGGCCCGCGCCGCAGCGGGTGATCGGGCCAACGCGATCACCGACTATACCGAAGCAATTCGTATTAACCCGCAGCACGCCTCTGCCTTCGCGGCCCGTGGTGATGCACGCACCGCGCAAGGGGATCGCGCCGGCGCCATTGCAGATTACAGCGAGGCTATTCGCCTCAATCCACGCGATGCGGGCGTGCTTGCCACGCGCGCCGTTCTCCAATATCGCGCAGGCCAAGCCGATGCCGCCCGAATAGATATCGAGGCCGCGATACGTGTGGTGCCACCTGGCGACGGCCGACCTCATGCAGCCAGAGCCGGCCTCGCGCTGTTGCGCGGTGACCGCGCCGCCGCCAGCGCGGATTTGGCAGAGGCGCTGCGCCGCAACAAGAACGACAGCGCAGCATTGGGATTGCGAGCCATTCTGCACGCAGCAGAAGGCGATGCCACTAAGGCGGCTGCCGACGCCGCTGCCGCTCGGCGGATCAACCCACTGATTGCAGAAGTTATCAGCAGTCATTTCGGCCCGAGTTTAGTGCTACCCTGAAGGCCTTACATCTATCCGACCGAGCAACTTTCCCAACCCAAAAAAGCCCGCCCTAAGCCGCCCGCCAAACCACCGGAAACACCTCACTATCCATCGCGGCACCATGTGCCGGCGCATTCGCGGGCGCGGGTGGGCTTTCTATCCCCTTGCGGCGCGTGAATACCGCATCATCGCCTGTCCAACGCGCTGAAACCGCACGGCGCCTCAGTTTGCCGCTGCGATTGCCCGGCGCGCCATGCAAAGTCAGCCCATGGAAGGCCACGCAATCGCCGGGCTCCAAATCCCAGCCCAGCAGCGAATAGGCGCCCCGATTACCCTCAACATCCGGCACCGGCAGAAAGCGCGGATCGTCAGAAGGATGGTCGGCGCTATCGGCGAAGCGCTTCGGCTTGAACCATTCGCCTGTCCGATGCGACCCCGCGACATATTCCACGCCATTCTCCCGCGCCACGGGATCAAGCGGTATCCAAAGGGAACAAACCTGCCAGCCCTCAACTGTCCAATAGGGTTGGTCATTATGCCAAGGGGTCGGTTCTGCCGTGCCTGGTTCCTTCACCAGCACATGTTCATGGAACAGATTGACCTTGCCGCTTTGCATCAGCGCGCCGGCAATGGCGGCGGCGGGGGAATGGCGCAAAAACGCCTCATATTCCGCAATGCGCTGCCAGGAACAGTAATCGCCGAAGAACATGCCGGGCTTGCCTTCCGGCGTATAGCGTTTGCCGAAGGGGCCGGGCTCGCGCAGGTTGCGTTCCACCCCACCAGCGAGCAACTCAATCCAATGCGGCGCGAAGGCGCCACGGATCACCACCGCGCCATCACGATCATAATCGGCGATGGTCTGGGGATCGAGGATTTGGGGCATCGCGTTTCTCCTGCACAAGGCAAGAATGTTAGGGGACCGAACCCGCAGCCGTAAAGCCGCGCACGAAGGCTTCCTGCCCTGGGGTTTCAATCGCCCCCTGATGATAAGCGGCGCGCAGCCAGGCCACCGGGTCGCCTTCAACAGCACCCGCCATGATGGCAAGGCAGGCCATAACGGTACCGGTGCGCCCAATGCCGGCCTTGCAGCCAATATGATAGGCATCATTGGGGGCGGCGCGCATCGCCCCCAACATCTGCGCCAATATCACGCGCAAACCAGCCTCATCGGGCAGGCCAAAATCCGGCACATCAAGCTGCCATTCGGCTTCCGCCACGCGCGCCGCGCGCGCTTCCAGGCAAAGTCCCCGCGCGCCTTCCGGCATGGCATCAAACGGCCCGCCCGAGATGCAGATGCGCTGGCCCGCCAGCGGCAATTCAAGCCGGCCGCGCAGCATCAGGGCGCGGCATTTCCGGAGCCATTATCGGCAACTAGCACGGGTTCCAGCAGGCTTTCTGCTTCCTGCTTCAACCGCAAATAGGACCGCATCGAAAAGGGCAACATGCCAAGGTACACAATGCCTGCCATGGCAAGCGCACCCCAGGGCTCAGCAAATAGCAGCGCCATGTAGAAGCCCACACTCAACAGCAAAGGCAGCACCACCGCGCGCGGCACTTTGAAATTCTTGAAGGACCAGGTGGGAAGTGTACTCACCATCAGCCCGCCCACCACGATAAGCACCCCCGCCACCAGCAAAGGGTTGCGCATGATGCTAGCCAGCAGGGGCATTTCGATTTGCGTGAAAAACAGCCAAGCAAAAAGCGGAAACAGCGCGCAGCCTGCCCCCGCCGGCGCGGGCACGCCGGTGAAGAAATTATAGGTAAAGGCAGGCTTTAGCGCTGGCCCCACATCAAGCGTCGCATTGAAGCGCGCCAGCCGCAGCGCGGAACACACGGTGAAAAGCAGCGCGGGGGCAAACGCAATGCCGCGATAATCCTGCAAAGCCCAAAGATACAGCACAAGCGCGGGTGCCACGCCGAAGGACAGAAAATCGGCAAGACTATCGAATTCAGCCCCGAAACGAGATGTGGCCTTCAACATGCGCGCGAGCCGCCCATCCAGCCCATCAATCACGCCCGCCACCACAATCAGCACGGCGGCTTCGGCAAAGCGCGCTTCAAACGCAGCCCGGATAGCCACCAGCCCGCAGCACAGCCCAAGCATGGTCATGATATTCGGGATCAGGCGATTGAAGGACTGCCCTTCAAAACGAGGCCTGGTGCGTGGGCGAAAGCGTCGGCGCAGCCGCCGCATGCGCCCTGGTTGGCCCATATCCTTCGGCGTATTCATCGCGCCTGCAACTCCGCCAAAACGGTCTCACCACCAATCATGGTCTGGCCAACCGCGACCATGGGCACAACACCTGGCGGCAGGTAGATATCCGTGCGGCTACCGAAACGAATAATGCCAAAGCGATCGCCCGCCTGCACCGTATCACCCACCTTGGCATCGCACAGAATGCGCCGCGCGATTAGCCCGGCAATCTGCACCACCGCAATGTCGCGCCCATCGGGCAGACGAAGTGCGAGCGCATTGCGTTCATTCTCATCACTCGCCTTATCCAGATTGGCGCTCAGGAATTTCCCGTGGTGATAGGCAATGCGCGTCACCGTGCCATCTGCCGGCATGCGGTTCACATGCACATCAAGGACTGAGAGGAAAATCGCGATGCGCCAGCGGGTTTCCTCACCCATGGCCAATTCCACCGGCGGGCTGGCCGGCATGACGGACACCACATGCCCATCTGCCGGCGCCAGCACCAGGCCAGGCCGCGCGGGCGGGATGCGTTCCGGGTCGCGGAAGAAGTAAAGGCAGAACAGCGTGAACGCCACGCCGAGCCAAAATAGGAAGCCGCCAAACAGCGCGCCACCCAGCAGCGCCACCGCCGCGCCGCCGATCAGGAAGGGCCTCGCCGCCGGATGAGGCCGGGCGAGAACCATGCGAAGACTTTGTCCGAGTGCCATGCGGGTCCGCTTACAGTGTTTTTACTAAAATTGCACAAGAATGCAGCCGATGGATATGATCACCTTTGGCCACCTGGCCATAGACCCCGAAGGCCGCCTGGCGCCAAGGCTGGCAGACCGCCCCCTGGAATTCACCTTTGACTGGCGTGGCCGGCGCTGCCGCGCGGAGCTCAGCAGCGAAGGGCTGGTGGTGGAAACCAATGCCGCGCGCATCCCCTCCACCGCTGACGGCCGAGACCAGCGGCAGGCCAGCTTCGCCACCCTGGCCGCGCTGACCCCGGGCATGCCTGATGGTTGGCGTATTGGCCTGACGCCGGATCACCGGATTCGCTTTGAAGCGGATTTGGCGCTGGTGCCGCCCACCAACTCACCCGAATTGATCGCGGCGCTGGTGCGCTTTGTGCTGGCGCTTGATCCCTATCTGGACCGGCTGGAAGCCGCCGGCGCCGGCTGGGCGGTGGGCAGCGCAAAGACCTGACCGGGGAAAATCCGGTTCGGATCGGCGATCTGATCCTTATTGGCCTGATAAATCACCGTATAGCGCGTGCCCCGACCGTAAGTGGCGCGGGCGATGCGCCAAAGGTTATTGCCGGGCTGCACCACAATGCGCTGCTCGGCAAAGGCTTCGGCGGGCAATTCCTCGCGCTGAAAGGGCACTTCGGCGCGGGCCAGCACGCGCCCATCGGCCGGCGAGATCTGGTCCACCCGCAGCCGATGCCGGCCAATGCTGGGCTGGGTTTCTGGCATCAGCGCCCAGCGGCCCTGCGCATCCGCCACCGCATCCCCGATATACTTTTCATCGACATAAAGCCTGAGCGTGGTGCCGGGCGGCGCGCCGCCGGCGAAGCGCATGGACCCAGCCTGGTCATATTCTACGGAATCAATGCCAAGGCGCGGCGCCCCGCGCGCCGCCGGCATGGGTTCCGGCACCTGCAATAGCCGTGGGCCAGCGGCTTCGGGGCGGGATGGGATCAGCACGGCCAAAGGTCCGGTGGGGGCGGGGGCCGCAGGGGCGGGCTGCGCTGATGCTGCGGGGCGTTGCGCTTCGGCCATTTGCGCCGCGGTATCGGGCACCACCAGCACCACCGTATCGGGCCCGGCCATTTCCTGATCCCCGAGTCGCGCGCGCAGGCTGAGCTCCATGGTGCCTGGCGGGAGCGACTCGGCCGGCAGAATGACGAATTCACCGCGCCGATCAGCCCGTGCGCGACCCAATTCACGACCATTATCGGCGAAAAGAATCACCTCGGCGCCTGGGGCGGCGCGGCCTGCGATCACGGCGCTGCCGCGCGCGCCGACACGCACCACATCAAAGCGCGGGGGGATCATGGCGGCTTGGGCGGCGGCGGTATT
>CAMCHA010000005.1 GCA_945874515.1 Asaia bogorensis | reverse complement strand
GACGCAGAGCTGCGGCTTGCCCTCAGCGGTGTCACCTCTCGCTATATGCGTCAGGCGGCGGTGCAGACGAATCTCCGCCTCAGCAATGGTGCGCTGGTGCTTGCGCCCTTCAACCTGACCATCCCGGCCGGGCGGCTTTCGGGGCAGATCAATGTGAATGCTGCCGCCAACCCAGCCCAGTATAGCTTGAGGCTCCGTTCTGAAGGCGCGGGGCTTGAGCTTGCGGCGCTGAGTGGCGCGCTGGATGGGCTTGGCCTGCGCGGCCATGGCGAGATTGCCGCTGATCTGCGCGGCGCCGGCGCTTCCACCCGCGCCATTGCCGCCAGCCTGGATGGCACATTCGGCATCGCTTTGGTGAATGGCCGGCTGGAACAGGGCACCGCCATGGATGCGCTTGGCGCCATGCTCGCGCTGCTATCGCCCAGTTCGCAGCGGCTTGGCGCGGTAGACCTCCGCTGCCTGGCCTTCGCCTTTGGTGCGGAGCAAGGTGTGGCACAAAGCAGTGCCTTTTTCGTGGATAGCGCTATTGGCCAGATCAACGGTCAGGTCAGCATCAATCTGCGCGATGAAAGCGTGGGCGGGCGGCTCAATTCCAATCTGCGATTCCTTGGCCTTGCCGTGCGGGCACCGTTCAATCTTGGTGGAACCCTGGCGGCGCCGCGCATTGGCGCGGCGCCCGGTGCCGCGCTTGGCCAGAACGCGGCGGGGCTGCTGACCGATACCTTGACCGGGCGGATTGCCACAGATCCGATCGGCAATCTGCTGGCCGGCAGCGACCGAAACGCGGCAGCGGATTGCGCTGAGCCGCTGCGCCTGGCGCGTTTTGGCGCGGAGGGTGCCGCACCAACACAGCGCGCCGCGCCCGAGTCTACACCGGGCGGACCAAGTCCGGCCATGCCAAGCATGCCAGCGCCCGTGCAGGATGTGCTGCGTGGCCTTGGGGGGCTTTTTGGGGGAGGGCGGCGGTAAGCCTACCGCTTACCCCTCCACATCATCCAGCGACAGGCCAAGCGCTTCCAGCCCTTCTTCCAGCATATCGCCCAGCATCTCGATGCCCAACAAATAGGTCGCCGGATCGCGTATATTGCGTTCGCGCGCCAGGGTGCGCGCTTCTTCCCATTCATCAGCCCCATAATCGCCGCGGCCGATCCAGGCGAGGACGATCAGGGACGCCTGTTCATCCTCATTCAATTCACTGATGAAGGCGCGCAAAGCATCCTCATCCATGTTTTCATCATCTTCAGCGTCGAGGCCTTCTTCATCCTCATCCGCGCGGGAAATTGCACCGCTTTCCTCGCCTTCCTGAACGGCACGCGCCGCATCCACAATGGCGGCCACCGATTCCAGGCTAATGCCCAGTTCGAATTCCTCATCCTCATCATCGCGTGCGGCCATGGCGCTTCTCCTGCCTGAATGAGCGCACTCAAGCACAGTGTCGCGGGGCTTTGCCAGCCCCGATTAGGTTGCAAATGCGTGTCAATGAAGGGCGGTTTTCAGCGCCGCGAAAGATCAACCAGCCCAGCGAAACCTTCTTCCGTGCCGAAGGCCAGATGCGTGCCGGTATCGCTCCAGGCGAGCGCGGAGACCGCGCCGCGCCCGGGGGCGGCTACGGGCATAATGCGCCCGCTTGCGACCTCAGCGATCAAGACCAGCCCGTCATTGAAGCCGGCCGCCACCACTTCCTGCTGCGGATGGCAGGCGACAGCCGAACACAGCGCCTGATCGCCGCCGGCCAATTCTGTCGGCGCCTTCCCCATGGGACCGCCGCCGAAAAACGGCCAAAGCACCACGCAATCCGCGCCCGAGGTCGCAAGCCACCGCCCCTTAGCAGTGAAGGACAGCGACTTGGTCTTCGAAGGATACCCCGCCATGCGCATATGCTGCCCATCAGCCAAGCGCCAACCATGCAAAGTATTTTCCTGCATGGAAGTCACCACATGCGTCCCATCCGGGCTGAAAATAATGCCCGTATGGCTGCCCTTCCATTCGAGCGATCGCGGCTTGTCATCCTTTGCCGCCACAAACCAGAGTGACGCACCATTGTAATGGCTTGCCGCGATGCGCTTGCCCTTGGCGTCCAAGGCAATGCCCGTGACCGATGTTGGATGCGCGAGTGATTTCAGCGCTGCCCCCGTGCCATCCAGCAAATGCACAGCCTTGCCCACCACCGCCGCGCGCAAGCCGCTTTCATGGGCCGCGACATGTTCCACCCAGCGGCTGCCGTAACGCGCCAATTCGGTAAGCGTGCCATCCGCGCCAAGGCGCATCAGCCGCCCATCATCGCCGCCGGAAATCACGCCATCCTTGCCATCGGCACACAGCGCCAGCACCGCACCCTGATGCGCTTCATGCCGCGCCCAGGCATCGCCTGGCTTGGCAAGCACCGCCTGATGCAGCACGCCATCACTGGTGCCGAAGCTGCAGGTGCGGCCTTCATGGCCAAAGGCAATGCCCGCAACCCAGGCGCCGAGGTTTGGCGAAACGCCCCGGCTATCCAGCAAATAATCCGCGCCGCTCATGCTTCGGGTGGGCTCCAGCGCGCGATTTCGGCGTTGATCTTCGCCTCATCCTCGCCAGCCTGGCAGGCTTCAAAACCGCGGCGCAGCCAGGGGCGGTTCAGATCGCGCCCGATGAACACCAGCTTGGACCGCCGCGGATCGCCTTCCTTCCAGGGGCCGATGAAATCGCCATCGGCAATCATATGCACCGCCTGGAAGGCGAAGCGGCGATCATCGCCCTCATAGGCCAAAATGCCCTTGGTGCGCAGCAAATCCTGCCCTTTGCTGGACAGCACCTGCGTGATCCAGGCGTTGAAACGCTCAGGGTCAATTGGGCGATCCACTTCAAAGGAAACGCTGTTCACTTCTGAATCATGTTCGTGATCATCCTCGCCCGAGAGGAATTCCGGCTCACGTTCCAGAATGCGTTCCAGGTTGAAGGCGTCGCGCCCGATCACAGCGCTGATCGGCACATCAGATTTCGTGGCGCGGCGAATTTCGGCATAGGGGTTGATGGCGCGGATGCGCTTTTCCACCTCGGCCGCTTCCGCCTCGCTCACCAAATCCATCTTGTTCAGCACAATGATGTCGGCGAAGGCGATTTGTTCCTGCGCTTCGGTGGAATCTGCCAACCGCGCCGGCAAATGCTTGGCATCCACCACCGTCACAATTGCATCCAGTTTAGTGGCGCGCTTCACATCATCATCAACGAAAAAGGTCTGCGCCACCGGGGCGGGGTCGGCCAATCCCGTCGTTTCCACGATAATGCCATCAAACTTGTCGCGCCGCTTCATCAGCCCGGCCAGGATGCGGATCAAATCACCGCGCACCGTGCAGCAGATGCAGCCATTGTTCATCTCAAAAACTTCTTCATCGGCATCCACGACCAGGTCGTTATCCACGCCCAATTCGCCGAATTCATTGATGATAACGGCGAATTTCTGGCCGTGATTTTCAGTGAGGATGCGGTTCAGCAGTGTGGTTTTGCCGGCACCAAGATAGCCGGTCAGCACGGTCACGGGCACGGGGGCGCGGGTGGTGTCGCTCACGTGGGTTTCTCCATCAGCAAGGTTTGAGAGCCTATATGGGGCGAAGCCGGGCGGAGGTCACCCCGCCCGGCAGTGTTATCGTTTGGTCGCATTTTCCGAGCCGCCATGTTCGACCACATGGCTTGAAAATGCTTCAGTTACGCCGCTTCCGCCGTAATCGCCTCAGCCAGGGTATTGATCAGCCTGTCCACATGCTGCTTTTCGCAAATCAGCGGCGGCGACATGGCGATGATATCGGCCGTCACGCGGATCAGAACGCCATCATCAAAGCAGCGGCGGAAGACATCCAAGGCGCGTTGCGTGGGCTTGCCCGGGCGCGGCGCCAATTCCACCGCGCCAATCAAGCCGACATCGCGGATATCAATGACGTTCGGCAAACCTTTCAGCGAATGCACCGCATCCTGCCAATAAGGCTCCAGCGCCAGCGCCCGGCCCGGCAAATCCTCAGCGCGGTGCAGTTCCAGCGTGGCAATCGCCGCCGCCGCCGCCAAAGGATGACCAGAATAAGTGTAGCCGTGGAAGAATTCGATCCCGGCCGAGATACCCGTCACGATGGCATCATAAATCTCGTTCTTCACGGCGACCGCCCCCATCGGCACGGCGGCGTTGGTCAGCCCCTTGGCCATGGTCATGATATCGGGCACCACACCGAGGCGCTCCGCACCGAAATTGGCGCCGAGGCGGCCAAAGCCGGTGATCACCTCATCATAAATCAGCAGAATGCCGTGCTTGGTGCAGATATCGCGCAGCCGCTTTAGGTAGCCCACCGGCGGCACCAGCACACCGGTTGAACCCGCCACGGGTTCCACCATGACAGCGGCAATGGTCTCCGCCCCATGCAAAGCCACCAGGTTTTCCAGCACATCGGCCAATTCCGCCCCATGCGGCGGTTCACCCCGGCAATAGCTGTTCTTGGCCGGCAAATGCGTATGCGGCAGATGGTCCACATAAGGCAGCAGTGCGCCGAATTGCTTGCGATTGGGGCCAATGCCGCCCACCGACATGCCGCCAAAGCCTACGCCATGATAGCCGCGTTCGCGCCCAATCAAACGCACGCGGGAGCTTTCACCCCGCGCCTTATGATAGGCGAGCGCGATTTTCAGCGCCGTATCAGCGGCTTCACTGCCTGAATTGGTAAAGAAAACCCGGTCCATGCCATCGGGCGTCATATCCGCAATCCGCGCGGCGGCTTCAAAGGCAATCGGGTGGCCAAGCTGGAAGGCGGGCGCGAAATCCAAAATCGCGGCCTGCTTCTGGATGGCTTCCACAATCTCCCGCCGGCCATGCCCAGCATTGCAGCACCAAAGGCCAGAGGTACCGTCCAGAATTTCCCGCCCTTCCGGCGTGTAGTAATGCATGCCCTCAGCACGCGCGAGCATGCGCGGGCGGTCCTTGAAATACTTATTGTCGGAATAGGGCATCCAGAACGCGTCCAGATTATTCGGGCGCGGCACATTGATCTCATTCATCTGGGTATCTCCGGAATGCAGCACTATACAAACACCGGCTAGCGCGCGGGGGCAAGCGGGCAGGGTCTAAACTTGGCGGAGTTCGGGGAAATCTTCCTCCCGATGCTCGCCATCTGGCCTGGTGCCGGCGGCGAAGCGCTTTTCCTCCAGCTGGCGGAGCTCCACCCGCCTGATCTTGCCGGAAATGGTTTTCGGAAGTTCATGCACTTCCAGCCGCCGCACGCGCTTGAAGGGGGAAAGCCGGTCGCGCAAATGTTGGAAGATGGACAGCATGGTGGCTGAGTTGGCTGCCGCCCCGGGGGCCAGCGCAATGAACGCCTTGGGCACCGCCATGCGCATGGCATCCGGCGCCGGCACCACGGCGGCTTCCGCCACCGCTTCATGCTCGATCAGGACGCTTTCCAACTCAAAGGGGGAAATCCGGTAGTCGGAGGCTTTGAACACATCATCCGCCCGCCCAACATAGGTCAGGTAGCCATCCTGATCCCGATTGGCGACATCGCCGGTGCGGTAAAACGCCTCGCCCGCCGGCAGGGTGCTGCCATCATCGGCCTGATAGCCCATCATCAGCCCGGTCGGCGCGGGGTTGAGTGCGATGCAGACCTCCCCTTCCTCAGCCGGCTTGTCATCGGGGTCGAGCAGCACAATCCGGTAGCCCGGCAAGGGCTTGCCCATGGAGCCTTCCTTCAAAGCCATGCCCGGCGGATTGCCGATTTGTGCCGTGGTTTCCGTCTGGCCGAAGAAGTCGCGGATGGTGAGGCCCCAGGCATCGCGCACCTGTTCGATGATTTCGGGATTGAGCGGTTCCCCCGCACCCGCCACTTCGCGCAAGGTTGTGCGGAGGGATTTCATGTCTTCCTGCACGAACATGCGCCAGACGGTGGGCGGGGCGCAGAGTGTCGTCACACCATTGGCGGCAATCGCTTCCAGCATGCCGCGCGCATTGAAGCGTGGCTGATTGGCGATAAACACGGCCGCCCCCGCATTCCAGGGCGCAAAAAGGCAGGACCAGGCATGCTTCGCCCAGCCAGGCGAGGAAATGTTCAGATGCACATCGCCAGGCTGCAAGCCGAGGGCGAACATGGTGGAAAGATGCCCCACCGGATAGGATTGATGGCTGTGCAGAACAAGCTTCGGCTTGGCCGTGGTGCCTGACGTGAAATAAAGCAGCATGGGATCGCGGGCTTTGGTCGGCCCATCCGGCGTGAAGCTGGCCGCACCCTGATGCAGGGTTTCGTAGGCAATCCAGCCCGCCGGTGCCGCGCCAATGGCGATGCGCGTCAGACCCGCTTCCAGTCCCTCGAATTTCGGCGCGTCGGCGGCATTGGCGACCACGAAACGCGCGCGCCCGCGGGTAAATCGGTCCTTCAAATCATCGCCGGCCAGTAGCGTGGTAGCGGGGATCACCACGGCGCCGAGCTTCATCGCCGCCAGCATCACCTCCCACAGCGGCACAACATTGCCGAGCATGAGCAGAATGCGGTCCCCGCGCTTCACGCCCAGCGCGCGCAGCCCATTGGCGACGCGGTTGGAAGCCGCCGAAAGCTCGGCGAAGTTGCGCTCCGCCGCGCCATCACCAACAATGCGAAGTGCGGGGCGGGCACCATGCGCGCCCGCGGCCAATTCAGCGTCAAACCAATCGAGCGCCCAGTTGAAATGATCAAGCGCCGGCCAGCGGAAATCGCGATAGGCGGTGGCGTAATCCCCACGCTGCGCCAGCAAGAAATCCCGCGCGGCTTTGAAGGCTGAATGGCTCATGCGCTGATGCTCCCCAACCGCGCAACTGGGCACGGCATTTTTGTTTTCAGGCCAAGGCTAAATCAGGCTGATATGAGGGAACAAGCAGCATCTTATTCCACCTTGATCCCCGTGGCGGCCACCACGCGCTGCCATTGCGGCACATCGCTCTCCAGCAGTGCGGCCAATTCAGCCGGGCCGGTCAGCAGCGGCGTGGTACCGGCGGCGGCGAAGCGCGTGCGCACATCGGGCAGGTCTCGGATGCTGCCCAAGGTTTCCGCCATGCGCGCGATGATGGCAGGCGGCGTCGCGCGGGGCGCGGCGATGGCATACCAATTCAGCGCGACATAGCCGGGCACGATTTCATTGATGGCAGGTATGTCCGGCAGTGCCGGCAAGCGCCTTGGCCCCGCCACGCCCAAAAGCCGCGCGCGGCCGCCCTGCACATGCGGCAGGGTTTCCACCGTGCTCGCGAACACCATGTCTATTTCGCCGGCGTAAAGCGCGGTCATGGCCGGCGCCGCGCCGCGATAGGACACATGGGTCAAATCCAGATTGGCCGCGAGCGCGAAAAGTGCGCCGGAGAGATGGTTGGAGGACCCAACACCCCCGCTGCCATAGGTCAGCCGCCCCGGGTCAGCCCGTGCCGCGTTCAACACATCCTGCACGCTTTGATAGGGGGATGCCGCGCGCACCACCATGGCGGTTGGGATATCCGCAACCAGGCTGACCGGCGCCAAGGCGGTGCGCGGATCAAGCCCTCGATTGGGGTAAAGCGCCGGCACGCTGGCAAGTGACGCGCTGGTCAGCACAAAGGCCGTACCATCGGGCGGTGACTGCACCACGGTATGGATGCCGATGCTGCCGCCGGCGCCAGGGCGATTTTCGATGATGAAGGGTTGGCCGAGCTTTTCCTTCAAATGTTCCGCCAGCAAGCGCCCCACCAGATCAATCGGCCCACCGGCGCCGAAGGGGATGATGATCCGCACCGGCCGATCCGGCCAGGTAGGCTGCGCTGTGGCGCGCGTGATGAATGGCAGGGCAAACGCTGAACCCAGCAGCCCCCGGCGTGAGGCGGTTTTCATGGTGTTTCTTCCTCCGCCCTCATTAAAGGCGGAACCGATGCGCTTGGGAATAAGCGCGGGCGATCAGACGTGCGGCAGATGCGCCGGGATGCGCATGCCAAGGGAAAGCGGCACCGGCCAGACTTCCTCAATCACGCGGAGCTTCCTAAAGCCTGCTGCCGCATAGCCTGGCAGCGCGCGCGGGTGATCCGCATTGCAGGTATTCACGGTGATGGCCGGCAGGCCGATATTCCAGGCAGCATCCACGGCATGGCGCAGAAAGGCAGCACCCAGCCCAGTGCCAATCGCCCAAGGCATCAGCCCGAAATAGGAAAGGTTCACCGTCTGGCCGGCGCGATGGTCCAGCTCATAAAAGCCGCATGGTTCCCCATCACGCATCAGCACATGCACACTGACCGAGGGATGGCCGAGCAAGCCCGCCAGTTCCGCATCTGTTGCAATGCGCCGCATCCACCAGAGCCATGGCGCGCCCACCGTATCGTAAAGGTAGCGATAAAAGGGCACGGAGCAATGCCGCACCTTTTCCACCCGAACATCACCGGGCAAAGGCGGGGCAGGGCTGGCAGGTGGCGCGTCCATACGCAGGAATGTCACCTGCACCTTCAAGCGCTCTACGGGTTCGGCTGACACCATGGAAAGGGTCACTAGCGCAGAATGCGTGCCGATGGAAACGGCTGGCGCCCCATAAAAAAACACGCGCCCTGGAAGGGGCGCGTGCCTTTGGTTACAGCGCTTCAGAAACGATCAGTGTTCGACGTCAGCCCAAACCTTGCGCTTCACCGCATAGGTCAACCCAGCAAGGATGGTCAGGAAGATGATGATCTTCACGCCCAAAGCGCGGCGCTGTTCAAGTTCCGGCTCCGCAGCCCATTGCAGGAAGGTGCTGACATCATGCGCCATCTGCTCAACGGTCGCCTTGGTGCCATCGGCGTATTCCACCTGATCGGGGTTCAGCGGCGCGCCCATGGCGATCGCGTGGCCTGGGTAGAACCTATTGTAATGCGCGCCATCGGCCAAAACAAAACCGGGGGGCGGATCCTCATAGCCGGTGAGCAGTGCAAAGAGGTAATCCGCCCCACCGGCCCGTGCCTTCGCCATGACGGAAAGGTCCGGGGGCGCCTTGCCATTATTCGCGGCAGCAGCGGCGGCTTCATTGGGGAAGGGGCGGCGGAACCTATCCGAAGGGCGGCCCGGGCGTTCGAACATCTGGCCTTCGTCATTCGGGCCATCCGTGATTTGAAACTGCGCCGCGATGGCTTCCACCTGAGCCTGGGTCAGCCCCAATTCGCTCAGATTGCGATAGGCGACCAACCGCATGCCATGGCAGGCCGAGCAGACTTCCTTATAGACCTGGAAGCCGCGCTGGGCGCTGGCGCGATCATAGGTGCCGAAAATCCCATCGAAGGAGAATTTCCGGTCCGGGATGGCAATCTCTCCCCCCGCCGCATGGGCGGGGGCGGCGGCGAAAAGGCCAAGGGCGAGGGCGAGAGCTTTGATTGAATGACGCAACATGATCAGGCCTTCTCCATCGGCTTGGCAGCCGCGCCCATGGGCAACGGCCCGCCCCCAAGCACCGGGCGGGATATACTTTCTGGCAGCGGCAAGGGCCGCTCCAACCGCGCCAGCAGCGGTAGGACCACCAGGAAGTAGGCGAAATAATAGGCGGTCGCGATACGCGCGATCAGCACGTAAGTGCCTTCCGCCGGCTTGCCGCCAACCCAGAGCAGAACCAGGAAGCAAACGGTCCAGAGCAGGAAGAAGATGCGCGCCAGCGGACGGAAGCGCATGGACCGCACCGGGGAACGATCCAGCCAAGGCAGCACGAACCAAATCAGGATCGAACCAAACATCAGCAATACGCCGCCAAGCTTATCCGGCACCGCGCGCAGGATCGCGTAATAGGGCAGGAAGTACCATTCCGGCACGATATGCGGCGGCGTCACCAGCGGGTTGGCCGGAATGTAATTATCCGGATGGCCCAGATAATTCGGCGCAAAGAAGACCAGCACCGCGAAGACGATGAAATACACCACCAGCCCCACGCTATCCTTCGCCGTATAATACGGGTGGAAGGGAAGTGTGTCCTGCGGGCCCTTGGGTTCGATCCCGAGCGGATTGTTCGAACCCGTGATGTGCAGCGCGGCGACATGCAGGAAGACCACGCCAAAAATCACGAAGGGCAGCAGATAATGCAGGCTGAAGAAGCGGTTGAGCGTCGGGTTATCCACGCTCATGCCGCCCCAGAGCAATTCCACGATATGGCTGCCCACCACCGGGAAGGCGCTAAACAGGTTTGTGATGACGGTGGCACCCCAGAAGGACATCTGACCCCAGGGCAGCACATAACCCATGAAGGCGGTCGCCATCATCAGTAGGAAGATCGTGACCCCCAGCATCCACAGCAATTCACGCGGCGCCTTGTAAGAACCGTAATACATGCCGCGGAAGATGTGGATATAGACCACAATGAAGAACATACTGGCGCCGTTCATGTGAATGTAACGGATAAGCCAGCCGAAATTCACATCGCGCATGATGCGTTCGACACTGTCGAAGGCAAGGCCGGTATGTGCGGCGTAATGCATGGACAGGAAAATCCCTGTCGCGATCATGATCATTAGCGTGACCATGGCCAGCGCGCCGAAATTCCAGAAATAGTTGAAATTCCTCGGCGTTGGGAAGGTTCCGTATTCCTTCTGCATCATGGTGAAAACCGGCAGACGCTGATCTATCCAGCGCACTACTGGGTTCTTGAAATCGCTATTGTGCAACCCGATTGACATGTTTTTTATCCTCAACCGATTCTGATCTTGGTGTCGGATGTGAAGGCGTATTCCGGAACGTCAAGGTTCCGGGGCGCCGGTCCTTTGCGAATTCTGCCTGATGTGTCGTAATGGCTGCCATGGCAGGGGCAGAACCAGCCGCCATATTCGCCGCGCGCATCGGTGGCCCTTTGGCCCGTGGGCACGCAGCCCAAATGCGTGCAAATGCCAACTAGCACAAGCCATTGATCCTTCTGCACGCGGGATTGGTCGGTGGCCGGATCGGGCAGGGAATTGGTCGGCACGGCGCGCGCTTCCTCAATTTCCTTGGCCGTACGGTTGCGCACGAAAACCGGCTTGCCGCGCCACATCACCGTGATGGCCTGGCCTTCCGTGATCGGGGCCAAATCCACATCAGTGTTGGCCAGCGCCAGGGTATCCTTGGCGGGCTGCAGGGAAGCGATGAAGGGCCAAGCAATGGCCCCAACACCGACCGCGACGAAAGCGCCGGTCACCAGCGTCAGAAAATCGCGTCGGGGCGCCCCATCGGTCGCCGCGTGTGCGTTATCAGCCATCCTCAACATCCCCTTGCAGCGGGCGCCCCCTCTTGCTGAGAGCTCCGCTTCGCCGCACGATTTAGGTTCGCACCCCTGGAGTGCAATGTTCAAAACGAAATGGCGGCTCCGAAGGACCGGTCCCGCCACGAAACGGGGTCTTATAGTAGCAGGGTTTGCAAGGTGTAAATCCGCCCCGGATTATCGAAGGAAGCTAAGCCATGGAAAAAAACACCGACGGCCCTGGAAGCCACCCCTTTGTGGCCCCTGCCCGAGCCTGGTTTGAGGAATTGCGGGACCGGCTTTGCGCTGCCTTTGAAGCGATTGAGGATGATCTGGCGACCGGCCCCCATACCGGCCTGCCACCGGGCCGCTTCACCCGCACCGCCTGGGAAAGGCCGGAAGGGGGCGGGGGGGTCATATCCGTCATGAAGGGACGGGTTTTCGAAAAAGTGGGGGTTAATGTCTCCACGGTGTTTGGCGAATTCTCCCCCGAATTCCGCAAGCAAATCCCGGGCGCCGAGGAAGACCCGCGCTTTTTGGCGACAGGTGTGTCGCTGGTGGCACATATGCAAAGCCCGCGCGTGCCAGCCGCGCATATGAATACGCGCTTCATCGTGACGCGGAATGCCTGGTTCGGCGGTGGGGGAGACCTGACGCCCATGAAGCCCGAAGCGCCGGAAGCCCAAGCCGATGCGGCGGATTTCCACGCTGCCTTCAAGGGCGCCTGCGACAAGCATGACGAAACCTACTACCCGCGCTTCAAGAAATGGTGCGATGAGTATTTCTTTCTGCCCCATCGCGGGGAACCGCGCGGGCTTGGCGGCATATTCTATGATTGGCTGGGTGATCGCACGCCAGGCAAGGGGATTGATGCGGATTTCACCTTCACCCGCGATGTCGGGCTGGCCTTCCTGCAATCCTACCCCGCCATTATCCGCAAACGCGTGCATGAAGCCTGGACCGAGGCTGAGCGGGAACATCAGCTGATCCGCCGTGGGCGCTATGTGGAATTCAACCTACTGCATGACCGCGGCACGATTTTCGGCCTGAAAACCGGCGGGAATGTGGAAGCGATTTTGATGTCCATGCCGCCGGCGGTGAAGTGGCCGTGAGGGGGTTACGCCTTTCGCCGGTGCGGCCAACAAAGCAAGGCCGCCACCGGCAATAGCCAGATGATGCGCGCGCCATAGCGCGGATGTGGCCCGGAAAGCCCGCCGCAAATCAGCGCATTGCCCAGCGCCGCCGCCAGCAGAAACAGCGTGAGTGCCAGTGCCAAACCCTGCCCGCGCCAGGCTGCCCAGGCCAATGTGGGCAACGCCAGCAGCACCACCAGCAAATGGAATGGATTGAGCGGCATCAGCGCATCCTTCAACAAGCCCTGCGCCTGCCGCGCACCATCAAAAGCAGCCAATTCACCCGCCGAAAAACCCTGTTCGATACGGGGGCGGATCGCGACGGCGAAATGCGCCTCATCCAAGGTGTCACCAATGCCGAAGCTACCAAGCTGCAGCAGCATATTTCCCACCATGGCGCGGGCCACGCCAAGCGGGTCGGCGCGGATCGTTGCGGCGACAATCTGCCCGGCTTCCGGCGCCAACATCATGCCACCCAGAAAGCGCGGCTGGCCGGCGGCGTCACGGTTCATCGGGCTTTCCGGCACCCAGAGGAAATCATTGGCCGGCATGGGCAGCCGATCCGTGAAGGCGCAAAGATACCAGCCGGCATCAGGGCAACGCGCCTTCAGCAGCGCTGTCGCCGGACCATCTTCCTGCAAGCGGGCCAGCATAAAACTGGCGCCATAGGGCGAAAGGGCGAAGCGCCCATGGCCGATGGCATTGGTGACCATCAGCATAGCCACCGCCAGCACCACCGGCAGCGCCATGGCCAAAAGGCGCACCGGGTAACGCCAAAGGCGCAGCAACAACGCCACCCCGCATAAGCCAAGCGCCAGCGGCAAATGCGCGAGATGCGCAGCAATGCCGAGTGCCACCAGCACCACCAGATAGCCACGCTCAAACCGCGTCAACGCAGCGCCGCCAAAGCCCAGCAGGAACAACCCCAACACGACAATCGGCGCGAAAACATCAGGCATCAGCAGCGCGGCGCTGAAGGGGGCAGCGGTCGCAACTGCGGCAAAGGCGCACAGCCCGATATGCCAAAGCGGCGTTGCATTTCCGCGCAGCACACGCAGCGTCAACCACAGCAAATGGGACAGGATCAGGCCCTGCGCGATTACCGGCCCCCAAAGGCTGATGCGCCAATGAAAGGCGTGCAGGAATGGCCCGTAGATATACGGCTTGTCCCAGAGCATCAGCGGCCCGAGTGTTTGATGCAAAAACCCGCCGCTATCGCTGAACAGCAAAGGGTAGCCATTGAAGATGGCAGGCCAGATCAGCAGCAAGGCCCCGGCCAGTACCGCCGAGAATGCGCTGATCCTCAAATGTTTTTGACCGACCAGCGCGCGGCGGCAGCGTCATCCTCATTCTTCGCGGCCACCCAGCGCGCATCGCCATCGGCGAATTCCTCGCGCTTCCAGAAGGGCGCCTTGGTCTTCAGCCAATCAATCAGGAAAGCACAGGATTCAAGCGCAGCGGCGCGATGCGCAGAAGCGGTCAGCACCAGCACAATCGGCTCACCGGGCAGGATGCGGCCCACGCGATGGATCACCGTGCAGCCGGTCAGCGGCCAGCGCGCCTCAGCCTCGGCCGCGATGCGGCCAAGTGCGCGTTCAGTCATGCCGGGATAATGTTCCAGTACCATGGCCGCCAAGGCGTCATCGCCGCGGCACACGCCAAGAAAGCTCGCAACGCCGCCAATATCTGTCCGGCCCGCGGTCAGCGCGGCGCTTTCCGCCGCCATGTCAAACAGCGCTTCCTGCACCAGGATACGCGCCATGGCTCAGCCCCCGGTCACGGGTGGGAAGAAGGCAATCTCATCGCCTGCCGCTACGGGATGATCCGGTGTGGCGAAATCCTGATTGACGGCGGCACGGATTTGCTTGGCGTCGGCGAAGGCTGCGGCGTGGCCGGGGCTGCGCGTCGCAAGCCAATCGCGCAAGCCCGCCACATCGTGCACCTCGGCTGGCGGCGCCACTTCTTCTTCGGCCACGCCGATCTTCTGGCGCAGCCAGGCGAAATACAGAATCCGCATGATGCTTCAGCGTGGCGAGGGCACCGAGGTGATGCGCCCGCCCGGCCCGATAATGGTGGTGGTGCCGCCATCGCGCACCGCAATACCGCCACCCGCCGTGCCTGGCGGATTGAAGACCTGAATGCGATCATTGCCGCCGGCGACAATCCCGCCCGGCTGCCCTGGTGTTGCGGGAATGACGGTGCCTTCAACCCGTGGCGAGGGCGACCCGGGCATGCCGGAAGGTATTGCGGCCGGCGGCGAAGGCGCACGCGGCGGCACGGATGCCATGGGCGGCGGGGTAGAACTGCTGCTACGCAGCGGCGGCGGTGGCGGCGGCAGACGCAGCGCATCATCCGGCGTCATTTGCGTGGTGGGCGTGGCGGGGGCGCGCATCGCGGCGTAGTCCAGCGTTTCAGTGCGCAGCACTTCCTCGGTCGTATCCCCGCTAGTGACGCGCCGGACCGTCAGGCTATCCATCTGGGGTATGGCGGCATTGCGGCTGGTGTTCCAGCTTGGCTGCCAATTCGGCCCACAGCCTTGCAGCGCAAGCATTCCCCCAAACAGCAGCACCATAGAATGTCGCATAGTTTTCCTCGCCCCATCATTCATCAAGATGCGCTCCCCGGGGCTCAGACTCAAGACTGCCCGGGCGGTTTTGCCTCGGCATCGCGGCTGGCCGGGATTTCGCCCTGCGCCAGGCTCAGCCCAGCGCGCAGATAATCCCAGCCGGTGATCAGCGTCAGTACAGCTGCCGCCCAGAGCATCCCCTCCCCGATCAGGGAAACCGGCAGGAAGCCAAGCCCAACCACCGGCGCGCCGCTATCCCCCGCCAGCAGGGTGCCCAAAGCACCCATCTGAAACCCGGTCTTCCATTTCGCGAGCGGCGTGACGGGCAGGCCCACGCGCAACTCGGCCAGGAATTCCCGCAGGCCCGAGACCAGAATCTCGCGCAGCATGATGACAATGGCGGGAAACAGCCCGGCGTCGGAAAGTCGGCCATAGCCCGCCAGCAGCATCAGCGCCGCGGCGACCAGCAGCTTATCCGCAATCGGGTCCAGCATGCGGCCAAAGCCAGACACCGCGCCACGTTCGCGCGCGATCTTGCCATCAAAATAATCCGTGATGGCAGCAAGGGAAAACACCACGCAGGCCGCCATATCCGCTTGTGGCGTATTGATCGACGCAAGCACCACCAGCAGCGGTATGGCCGCGATGCGCGAAAGCGTCAGCAGATTGGGCAGATCGGTTGGCATTGCTGTCCAGTTAACCAGGGATAGAGGCTTTTGGCACGTGGGCAGCGCACACTTCAACCAAGCGCTGCATTGGGATGGAAATGGTCATGAATCCGCCTGGCCAAGGCTGGGCCAACCCCCGGGCAGGCTTCCAGATCCGCCAACCCCGCCTGCCGCACCCCGCGGGCTGAGCCGAAATGGTTCAGCAATTTGCGCTTCATCGCCGCCGCCACGCCTGGCACCTCATCCAATTCAGACCGCGTCAGCGCCTTGGATCGTCCGGCGCGATGGGTGGTGATGGCGAAGCGATGCGCTTCGTCGCGCAAGCGCTGCAGATAGAACAGCACCGCATCGCGCAGCGGTAATTGAAAGGGTTCGCGACCCGCCATGTGGAACCATTCCCGCCCAGCATCGCGGTCCGGCCCCTTGGCCACCGCCACCAGAGGCAGGTCATCCAGGCCAAGGCCTTCCATGATCTCCCGCGCGGCGGAAAGCTGGCCGGCGCCGCCGTCAATCAGCACCAAATCGGGCCAATCTTCACCAGCGCGGGCGGGGTCTTCGCGGAGCGCCCGGCCAAAGCGGCGTTCAAACACTTCGCGCATCATGGCGAAATCATCATTGGTGGCGGCGGTTTTGATGGCGAATTTCCGGTAGCCCTGCTTCATGAAGCCTGTCGCGCCGGCCACCACCATAACGCCATAGGCATTGGAGCCCTGGATATGGCTATTGTCGTAAATCTCGATCCGTTCCGGCGCACCTGGCAGGCCGAAAACGCTCGCCGTGCCTTCCAGCAGCGCCGCCTGGGCGGTGCCTTCCGCCATGCGCCGTTCCAGCGCTTCCCGCGCATTGGTCGCCGCGTGTTCCAAGGCTTCGTGTTTTTCGCCGCGCTGGGGCCGACGCAATTCAACCCGCCGCCCGGCCTTGATCGCCAAAGCCTCCGCAATCAGCACCGCTTCGGGGGGATCGTGGGAGAGCAAAAGCAAAGGTGGTGGCGGCAAATCTTCATAAAGCTGGCCAAGGAAGGCGCCCATTACCTCCTCAGCGCTTTGGTCCTGCTTGGCGTGGCTCAGGAAAAAGGCGCGATTGCCGTTATTGCGCCCGCCGCGGAAGAAAAACACCTGCACGCAGCTTTGGCCTGCCGCCTGATGCAGCGCGATCACATCCGCATCGCCCATGCCTTCCAGATTGACACGATCCTTGCCCTGAATATGCGTGAGTCCCCGGATACGGTCACGCAGCGCGGCTGCACGCTCAAACTGCAAATCCGCCGCCGCCGCTTCCATTTCTGTGGCGAGGCGCTTTTGGATGGAGGGCGTTTCGCCAGACAGGAACTGCTTGGCTTCCGCAACCAGCGCCGCGTAATCGGCCTGCGATATCCGGTCCACGCATGGCGCGGCGCAGCGCTTGATTTGAAACAGCAGACAAGGCCGCGTGCGCGCATCAAACACCGTATCGCGGCAGGATCGCAGCAGGAACACGCGCTGAAGCGCATTGATGGTCTGGTTCACCGCCCAGACGGACGCAAAAGGCCCCCAATAGGATGCGCCCTTCCGCCTTTCCCCGCGATGCTTGGCAATCTGCGGAAAGGGGTGGTCTTCCGTGATGACCAGCCAGGGATAGGATTTATCGTCCCGAAGGACGATGTTGAAGCGCGGCCGGAAGCGCTTGATGAAATTGGCTTCCAGCAGCAGCGCCTCGGCCTCTGACCCTGTGGTGACCACTTCGAGCGACCGGGTTTCAAACACCATGCGCCTGAGCCGTTCCGGCAAGCGGGAGATCTGGGTATAGGAAGTGACGCGTTTGCGGAGCGACCTGGCCTTGCCGACGTAAAGCGCCTCCCCCTTCTCATTCAGCATGCGATAGACGCCGGGGGCGGTCGGCAGGGTGGGCAGCGCGGCTTCCAGCACTGCCAGGCCCTGGAATAAGGGGCTATCCGAGGCAGGTGGCGCGGTTTCGATCATCAGCGGTAGCTTATGGCAAAGGCTTGGCGAATTTGTCCACGAAACCTGTGGATAAACCTGTGGGAAGTCATCAAGACAATCCTGTTAAGGCTATGTTACACAAAGATTCTATGGCTCTGCCTAGATTTGCGGCGCTTTGCCTGTAACAATTTAAGTTATTGATTTAGCTAGATTTACCACTGAGTCGCAAAGCCGAGCCGGCGTCAAGGGGAAAATTTCGGGCCGCGCGCAAAAAGCTTTTGGCGGTGGTTTTCGCGCGGTGGACAATCCGCAGCACCGGTGATGTCAAAATCGTGATCTTTCAATGACAACGCCGACTTCGATGCTATCTGGCATCGCGTCTGGCTTGGTCACACAGACCCGAATGCGGCGTATGCGGGCATCTTCCAACAGGCTGATGGCGATGCGCTCAGCCAGGGTTTCCGCGAGCCAAACATGGGCCGAAGTCGCGATCCGTTGAGCGGTTTCAGCGACCGCCGCGTAATCCACCACGCGGGCCAACCGGTCTGGCCCTTCGGCTGAGGGGGCTTCGGGGTCCTCCACCGCCAATTCCAAATCCAGGATCACGCGCTGCGGGCGGGTTTGCTCATGAGCATGGACGCCGAGCAAGGCCTGCACTTCCAGATGGCGCACGAAAACCAGCCGCAGCCCCGCTGCGGCATCCGGGGCGAAACTCATTCTAAAGGCTCCTGCCCGTAGGAGGACGACCATTGCAAATGCTGCCCGCCATCCAGCGCAATCATCTGCCCGGTCATGGACGGGAGCGACAGGATCGCTATCAGCGCGCGGGCGACTTCCTCGGCGCTGGTAGGCCGCGTGAGCGGCGTTGATGCCGCCTGCTTGTCGAAATGTTCCTGGCTTTGGCGCGGGCTGGGCAAGGCAGGGCCAGGGCCTATGGCATTCACCCGAATGCGCGGCGCCATCGCCAGTGCCAGGCTTTGCGTCAGCGCCCAAAGCCCCGCCTTGGACACGGTGTATGAAACAAAATGCGGCGTAAGCGACCAAACGCGCTGATCCAGCATATTCACGACCAGCCCCTGCGCCGCTTCCGGCAGAGCCTTGGCAAAATCCTGCGTGAGCACGAAGGGTGCGCGCAGATTGGGTTCCATATGCCGATCCCAGGATTCACGCGTCGCGTCTTGCCATTCATCGCGTTCAAAGGTGGAGGCGTTGTTGACCAGCACCCCAAGCGGGCCAAGCGCCTTGGTGGCGGCCGGGATTAGTTGAGCGACTTCCGCTTCCTGACCCAGTTCGGCGCGCAGCGTGATGGCGCGGCGGCCCAGGGCACGGATATCGGCGGCCGTGGCCTCGGCGGCTTCCGCGCTCGCGGCATAATGGATGGCGACATCAAAGCCAGCTTCAGCGAGCGCGAGCGCCATGGCGCGTCCAAGTCGCTTGCCGGCGCCCGTGACCAGTGCGGCGGGGGGGAGATTGGCAGGGATCATGTGCTGGGTGATAGCCGCAAAACGCGCGCGGGCCTATGCCCCGCGCGACAACAGCCGCCTCAGATGCTAACCCCCACTCCACCATGTCTGAAACTGCCGTTCCCGCCGCCCGTATCGCCGAAGAGGCCGCCCGCAGGCGGAGCTTTGCCATCATCGCTCATCCGGATGCGGGCAAAACCACGCTGACCGAGAAATTGCTGCTCAAGGGCGGCGCCATTCAGCTTGCCGGTGCGGTGCGCGCCAAGGGTAATGCGCGGCGCACCCGGTCTGACTGGATGAAGATTGAACAGGATCGCGGGATTTCGGTGGCGACCTCCGTCATGACTTTTGAACGTGACGGCGTGGTGTTCAACCTGTTGGACACGCCAGGCCACGAGGATTTTTCGGAAGATACCTACCGCACCCTGACCGCGGTGGATGCCGCCGTGATGGTGCTGGATGCGGCGAAGGGGATTGAGAGCCAAACGCGCAAATTGTTTGAAGTTTG
>CAMCHA010000004.1 GCA_945874515.1 Asaia bogorensis | reverse complement strand
CGCAAATATGCCCCCGCGATAGCGACAAAGGGGATATTGATGGTAACCGGCAAGGCGACACCAACGCGCAGTACCAAGCGTTGCGACGTAATGGAATAAACACTGCTGCGCGCAACAATCTTGGCAAGCAAGGCAAGTATGCCAATCGCTACCCCCCCGCCAAGGAGAATAACAGCCGCAGCACCAAATGCCGCGAGCAATTCCCCCCCCTGCATGGCGGCACTCAGCACTTCCCAAAGCGCCAAAATCAGGAAATAGCCGAGGACCCAGCGCACTAGAAAAACACGCTGGGCGACCTCCGCCCATGCCGGCGCCCCTTGCCAAAGCAACACCTCTCCGGGAGGCAGCGCTTCCGGAAGACCGCGCACTGGCTCCAAGCCATGCTCAGTCAGGCGGGGGCGGACAGGCTTGCTCACAGGTAGGACTCGCTGCGCTCAGGCGTGGCATAGAAATGGCCGCCACCGAAATAGCCCGAAATGCGATCTTCCTCGAGCAGGGTGATCTGTTCAGGACGCGCGATGCCCGGCGCAGCAGCGAATTGTGCCGCAGTGACGGAAATCACACGCGCTGTTCCTTCATCAGTGAAGGTGCAAAGGAACATCGGGACCAGAACGCGGCGCCCGCCGGGAACCTCGGCTTCCACATAGCGTAGGATGTATTCAGAACGATCAACCCAGAGGTCAACAACGGTTCCGGCTACTACGCCATCCAAGGTGATCACCGATTTCCCGCGGGGGTCCGGATCCTCATGGGCGATGTGCCAACCTGGCGCAGCACGAAGCGGCACGATTTTTGGCATATTGTCATCAAAAGCCAAATCCGGCGTATCCGCGCGATCAGCGTAGGCTGCCGGCCCAACACCATCTTGCATGGCGTCGCCAGTCGGCACGAAAGCGGTGCCCGGATAAGGATAATCCGGTGAAAGCTGCGCAGTAACGTCACGTTCCGGCCGAACACCCTGCACAACCGTCGCACCTTCCGGGTAATGTAGACGGAATACTTTCGGGGCTGGAATTTCAGGGGAGCCGTGCACCGTGGCGAAGCCCGGACGACCCGGCAATTCACTAACCAACGGAAAGCCTTCGCGCCTGCCTTCGCGGATTAGATAGTAGACCAGTCCAGCGAAGAAAGCGAAGAAGATATAGAGGCTAACGGCTGCCAAATCCAAAAAGACTGGCGTTGCAGGTGTTGTCATGGCAATGCTCCATGTTGGTTTTGCAGCGCGGCCATGACAGGCCGGCCTGCATCGTGTTGAGGCCTGAAAGAAGTATTGCCGTTCACCCGAAGCAGGGGGCCAACAACGGCAAGCATCATGAACAGTAGTAGAATTTCGACAAGATATACGAAAACATACCCCGTACTTGGGGCATCCAAACCAGTACCAAGTATGCCTGCTGTAGCGAGCGAAGAAACGACATCGCGGATCACACCGCCGAGGGCGACGGCAGTGCCGCCTGCTGTCGCGGTCACAGCACCCCAGACGCCAAGCGTCAGGCCGATCTGCCCTTCTGGCGCCGCCTGCATGCAGCCAGTCAATGTGGCATGTGCAAAAAGGCCAGCACCGAAACCGACTGCCGCGGTTCCAGCTGCAAACACAATGGTTGAATCTAACGGCGCCGCGAAAATTACCAGCACAAAACCGGAAATACCCACCATCGCCCCGGCACTGGCAACACGTTGCGCATGCATCCCTCGGCTAAGCAAAGGTGCCGCGCGAAGGAAGCCCAGAACGGCGCCGCTCGCAAAAAGTGCCGTCAAGGCAGTTGTCGCACCAACGCCAAGCGAAAGGATTTGCCCACCATAAGGTTCCAGCAGCACATCCTGCATGCCAAAGGCTGCTGTACCAAGCGCGGCGGCAAGCAAGCGGCGATCCCACGGGCCTGACTTACGCAAAAGCCTTAGACTATCACGAAACCCTGGATCACCTTCGGCGCGGCCCACTGTGAGATCTGGCCGACGCGGTTCTTGCTTCCAGGCAGCGACCAGGTTGATCACCAGCGTTGCGGCTGCGACGCCTTGCACAAGCTGAATAAGCTTGATCTGCGAGAAATCGGCAAGAAATGCACCAAAGGCGATCGCTGAAATTACCATGCCAATCAATTGCATGAGCGAGAGCATAGTAACGACGTTGGGTTGCGCGTCGCGCGGCACAATATCCGTCGCCAAAGCCAGGCCCACCGTCTGAACGGTGTGCATACCCGCACCCACCATCAGGAAGGCAAGCGCCGCGGCAAGCTGTGCCACCCAGGGCGGCGCCCAGGTATCACCGGACAAGATGATCAGGGCGAAGGGCATCATCGCCAGCCCACCAAACTGAATAATGCTGCCGAGCCACAAATAGGGCACGCGGCGCCAGCCAAGCACAGAGCGATGCGAGTCGGAACGAAACCCAATCAGGGCGCGGAGCGGCGCGAAAAGCAGCGGCAGCGCAACCATGATGGCAACCAGGCTCGCCGCCACACCCATTTCAACAATCATGACACGGTTGAGGGTACCAACCATCAGCACCGCGGTCATGCCGCAGGAAATCTGGAACAGTGAAAGGCGCAACAGCCTTTTGATGGGCAGGGGGCCGCTAGTGGACTCGGCAAAGGGCAGCACATTCAGGCTGATCCCTGTCCAAAGTCGCGCCAAACGGTCATTCACCTCGCTCATTTCCGGCACAGCTCCAGCGCATCGGAAGTCAGACGCACCCAAGCATCCACAGCACTACGATCGCCATAGCTTCCGATCCGGCTGCGGTGGCTTTGATAGATGGCAGGTTGCATCAATCAAACCCCAGCAGATCGAAGATTTCGCGATCCTTGAGCGGCGCTGCCTCAAGCCCTTCCGATCCGGCCCAGAGTGCTTCAGCCAGGCGGATATATTCGGCCTTCACCGCCTCAAGCTCAGGCGAGCCTTCCATTTCAAACAGCGTCGCCTTTTTCAGGCGAGAGCGACGAATGACGTCAAGGTCGGGGAAATGCGCCAAGGTCTTCATGCCAGTTGCCGCATTGAAGCGATCAATCTGATCCGTCCCTGCGCTGCGATTGCAGATAACGCCGCCAAGCCGCACCGGGTAATTCTTTGACTTGGCTTTGATGGCGGCGACGATCCGGTTCATCGCAAAAATGCTGTCAAAATCATTAGCCGCCACAACCAGGCCGCGTTCCGCATGCAACAATGGTGCGGCGAATCCACCGCAAACCACATCGCCCAGGACGTCGAAAATCACAACATCCGTGTCATCCAGCAGGTGATGTTCCTTGAGCAGCTTCACCGTCTGGCCAACCACATAGCCGCCGCATCCCGTGCCGGCCGGCGGACCGCCGGCTTCCACGCACATCACGCCATTATAGCCTTCAAAGACGAAATCTTCGGCGCGCAATTCTTCAGCGTGAAATTGCACCGACTCCAACACGTCAATCACAGTCGGGATCAAGCGCTTGGTCAGCGTGAAGGTGCTGTCATGCTTGGGATCGCAGCCAATCTGCAGCACCTTCTTGCCAATTTTGGAAAATGCGACAGACAGGTTGGAAGATGTAGTGCTTTTCCCAATGCCGCCCTTCCCATAAACGGCGAATACCTTGGCGCTTGTGCCCGTCACCGCGTCATCCAAATGAACTTGTACGCTGCCATCACCATCACCTTGGCGCGGGCGTCCGGTCAGGCGGGGCGGCTCTCTCATCAACACGGTCATGCCGCGACTCCTTCACTGATACCTTTGATACGATCTTCAAGCTCATAGCCGGCGCAACGCAACGCATCCGTGCTCTGGCTCCAGTAGCGACGCGCCTGTGCCTCGATCAGGCCATTGGCGTTTTTGGCTGAGGCTGTTCTGTCCAAATGCGCCATGCGGTCGAGCATTTCCTCATCCATCGTCAAAATGACGATCCGTGGTGTTGATGCCTCAGCGCGAGAAATGGGCTTTGGCATCGTAAATCGTCTCAACGGTGATCACGGCAATGCCGCGTTCTTCAGCAAAGCGTTCGGTATTCCGGCGCGCCTTGCCACGCACGAAAAAGGGAATCTTGCGCAATTCCGCCTCAGCATCATGCTCCCAGCTTGCAGGGCCTGCGATAATGGGTGCGGCGGACGCCTCCGGCTGCGGGGCGTGGCCCAGATGGGACGGCGCCGCACCATCGCGGAATTCGAAATCCTCGCGGAACATGCCGAGCAGATGCTCTTCCAGGCCCATCATGAGCGGATGCACCCAGGTATCGAAGATGACATTCGCACCTTCAAAACCCATTTGCGGCGCATAGCGCGCGGGGAAATCCTGCACATGCACGGGTGCGGAAATCACCGCGCAGGGAACACCAAGCTTCTTGGCAATATGGCGTTCCATCTGCGTGCCAAGCACCAATTCGGGCTGCAGCGCGGCGATGCTTTCTTCGACTTCCAGGTAATCATCGGAAATCAGCGCCTCAACGCCGTATCTTTCAGCTGCAGCACGAATTTCGCGGCCGAATTCGCGGCTATAAGTACCAAGACCCACCACTGCGAAGCCCAATTCTTCATGAGCGATGCGCGCAGCAGCGATGGCGTGGGTGGCATCACCAAAGATGAAAACGCGCTTGCCAGTCAGGTAATTCGAATCGACTGAACGCGCATACCAAGGCAGGCGTAGCGTTCCCTCACCATCGGTCGAAGGCGCTGGCAGGCCCGCAATCTCTGCGACCTCATTCATGAAATCGCGCGTCGCACCAACACCAATAGGTACGGTGCGTGTGAAGGGCTGGCCCAGATGGCGTTGCAGAAAGCTTGCCGTGACCTGCGCGATTTCAGGGTAAAGCACGACATTGAAATCTGCTTCGCGCAACCGCGTGAGGTCCGTGGGTGTAGCGCCCATGGGCGCGGTCACCACAACCTCAACACCCATGCTGCTGAGCAGCTTGGTGATTTCGGCCACATCATCGCGGTGCCGAAAGCCAAGAGCGGTCGGGCCCAGGATATTGCAGCGCGGCGCACGCGCCGGATCATGCGGCGTGCGGGTTTGCGCCGGCCCAGCGAAGGCGCGCACCAGCCGATAAAACGTCTCCGCCGCGCCCCAATTTTCCTTACGCTGATAGGCAGGCAATTCAAGCGGGACAACGGGCACCGGCAGGCCGAGGGTTTTCGCAAGCCCACCGGGATCATCCTGGATCAGCTCCGCCGTGCAAGAAGCGCCAACAAGCATGGCTTCCGGCTTGAAGCGGGCATAGGCATCGCGCGCTGCTTCCATGAACAGCTCGGCGGTGTCGCCGCCCAAGTCGCGCGCCTGGAAAGTTGTCCATGTCACGGGCGGGCGCTTTTCCCGCCTTTCGATCATGGTGAAAAGCAAATCGGCATAGGTATCGCCCTGCGGCGCATGCAATACGTAATGCACACCCTGCATCGCGGTGGCGATACGCATCGCCCCCACATGCGGCGGCCCTTCATAGGTCCAGACGGCAAGCTGCATGGCTACACCATCAACTTTTCGCGCCGAACCAAAGGCCGCGCGAAAAGTCCTGCAAGGTCGCCTGCTTGGTCATAGCCCTGGATGGGCGAGAAAACGAGTTCAATGGACCATTTGGTGGTCAGACCCTCAGCCTCCAAAGGATTGGCCAAGCCAAGACCGCACACAGTCATATCGGGCCGCGCTTCACGGCAGCGGTCCAATTGCCGATCCACATGCTGGCCTTCAACCAACTTCGCCGTTGCCGGCAGCAGCGCCAATTCATGGGCCAGATGCTGGCGATGAAGATAAGGTGTGCCGATTTCAATCGGCCGCATACCCAATTCGCGCGACAGAAAGCGCGCCAAAGGCACTTCAAGCTGCGAATCGGGAAAGAAGAAAATGCTTTTGCCATCGAGCGTGGTGCGATGATTGGCCAGTGCAGCGCGGGCGCGTTCGCGGCCCGGCGCGGTGGCTTGGGTAAAGCGTTCTTCACTCACGCCCCAAACCTCGGCCGCGGCACGCAACCAGGCGGTTGTGCCTTCTTCGCCCAAGGGAAAGGCTGCTGGGATATGCCGCGCGCCACGCGCTTCCAAAGCGCGCGCGGTGCCAGCCAGGAAAGGTTGTGCGAGCAGAAAACGCGTGCCTTCGCCGACCGCCGGCAATTCAGATGCGCGGCGCGATGGCAGGAAGCGCACCGGCCCCACGCCAAGTGCTGCGAAAAGTCGGATGAACTGGTCTTCCACCACTTCCGCCAACGCGCCCACCACAAGCAGGGAACGCGCGGCGCCAGGTTCCGTCGGCATTTCCGGCACCAAAGCGGCAAGGCAGGCATCCTCACCTTCGGTAAAGGTGGTTTCAATACCGCTACCGGAATAACTCAATACCCGCACGCTTGGTAAGAAACGCTCCGAAAGACGTTGCGCGGCACGCGAAAGATCAAGCTTGATCACTTCCGATGGGCAGGACCCCACCAGAAACAGCATGCGGATATCAGGCCGACGCTGGATCAAACGCGTTACCACGCGGTCCAATTCTTCATTCGCATCCGCCAACCCAGCGAGATCGCGTTCTTCAATGATGGCGGTCGCGAATCTGGGCTCGGCAAAAATCATCACGCCGGCGGCGGATTGCAGCAGATGCGCGCAAGTACGGCTGCCAACTACCAGAAAGAACGCATCCTGAATCTTGCGATGCAGCCAGATAATGCCGGTAAGGCCACAGAAAACCTCGCGCTGACCGCGTTCACGCAGAATGGGCGTATCAGCGCAGCCAGCGGCCTCGGCCGCAATGCCTTGAGACTCCTGAGGTGTACCGGCAAGGCTCATGTCATTTGGCCCGCATCGCCGCCGCGCCAGCTCGTTTCCTGACGCCGCGCGGCGCGCAGCTTCAGAATGAATTGAGCCGCGTTGACGACATAGGCAGCGTAAGCAGCCAGCGCCAGCATCATCTGCCCGCGGCCATCACCAATGCCAAGCAGCAGCACCACCAGATAGGCGGTGTGCAGCGCAAGCACCAACATGCTGAAAACATCTTCCCAGAAGAAGGCCGGCGCAAACAGCCAGCGGTCGAACACCACTTTTTCCCAGACACAGCCCGTCACCATGATCAGGTAAAGAATACCGGTCTTTGCGATGATCGAAATCGTGGCCGCGGCGTAACCTTCGCCAGTAGCCAGATAATTCAGCACCAGGCCCAGGCTCACCAGAAAAATCAAGAATTGGACCGGGGCCAGGATGCCCTGCACCAGGGTCCAGGGGGTTGAATCCCGCCGATGACGTTCCTCCGGGGTGTAAAGGGGCATTGCCGCCCCCCGCTTCACTCCAGCCTGGCGCTTGCTGGCGCGGCCGGTGGAGGCGTTCCAAGGACTGGCGTCCAGGGCTTTGAAAATACCGGTAAAGCGGTCTGCTGTCAGCATGGCTTGACACCTCCAGGAATGAACGCGAGTCGGGCTGCCCACATTGGGGTGACGCAAGCCAAAGGCCTGATCTGGCGTTTTTCCGCCATTTTTCCTTGGATTTGCGCGACGAATAGGGTCATTCGGACCCCTCCCTAATCTTCTACAGTCGGAAGGCTAGCGGGCTTGCGAGGCACGTGTCAAGAAAGATTGACGTATTTTTTGATTGACAGTATGTCTCTCTCAGGACGAAGCTATCCGCTCAAAGGGGTTCACCATGAAGTCGAACAGAAATGACGAACGACAGGACCAAGCGGAATATGTGGAAGCCGACAGCGGTTTCACGCTATACTCTAGCTTATACATGGCAGATTCAGACCCCGATCCCAGGGATGGGCGCGCTGAAGCGGAATGGAGCACCCCTACCCGGGATAGCGCCCTTCCCTTGAAGCGGGTGATCGAAACCGAGGTGATCCCTCGACTCGTACTGGCGCAGCGCGTGCTGAACAATCCGGCGTATGAACCTGCTGGTAACCATCCAGCATCGCCGACACAGGAAGATGTTAATGCCTTCGCCGCCTTGGCGCGTCTTGGCAATGCCGACCATGCGCTAATCTTCGTTGAAGCGTTTTGCGCGCGCGGCCTACCGCTGCCGCAGGTTTATCTTGGCCTGCTTGCGCCGACCGCTCGGCTGCTTGGCGCTTGCTGGGATGATGATATTTGTGACTTTACGGAAGTTACCATCGGGCTGCGCTGCCTGCATGCGGTTTGCCACGCGCTGGAACCGCGCTTTGCCCCACTTTTCCCCGACGGTCGGGCAGGCCGACGCATTCTGCTAGCCCCTACCCCGGGTGAACAGCATGGATTAGGCCTGACCATGGTGGAACAATTCTTCCGCCGTGCCGGTTGGGAAGCTTGGATAGATGGCGGGGCCGATAATGAAGCCCTGCTTGCCTTGGTCGCCGAAAAGCATTTCGGCCTGGTCGGGTTTTCTATCGGTGGTGAAACACATATCGATGCCCTGACGAAACTTATTCGTGATATCCGGTGCGCATCGCGCAATGCCAATTTGGGCGTTCTGGTGGGCGGGCCCCTACTATTGCAGGAACCGCATCTGGTGAAACGCCTTGGCGCGGATGCCACGGCGCGGGATGCGGAAGAAGCTGTGCTGCAGGCTGAGGCCTTGCTGGCGTTACAAGGACGAGGAAGTGAGGGATTTGCGGGCTAGGGGCCCCGGCAGTGCGCGAGAAAGCGTCGCCTCCCCTTCATTTCCCTCGGTGCCATGATGAAAAGGCGCCGCTCCTTCTAGAAGGTCCCCCATTATTTTGAATACTTTCCTAGCACCTCGCAAATCTCTAGGAGATTTGGATGCTGATGCCGCGGCCTCATTGGTCTCGGCGGCGGCCGATATGGCGCTGGTTGTGGATGAACAAGGCGTCATTCGCGACATCGCTTTCAGTAACAAGGAATTGTCACAGGCCCTAGGCGGGCATCAGGCTTGGCTCGGCCGGCCCTGGGCGGAAACAGTCACGGTGGAAAGCCGGCACAAGGTGGAAGCGCTGTTGAGTGGCGCGCCCACCGAAGCGAAGTGGCGCAACATCAATCAAGTTGCCGAAGGCGGCCAGCCCGTGCCGCTGCTTTTCGCCGCCGTGCCGTTGCAGCGCGGGAATCGCCGCGTGGTTTTTGGCCGCGACCTCAGCGCGCAATCACGCATGCAACAAAAATTGCTGGAAACCCAGCAATCCATGGAACGTGATTATGCGAAGCTGCGCCAAGCGGAAACGCGCTACCGCTTGCTGTTCCAACTTTCTGCTGATGCAACGCTGATTGTTGACAGCGCAACGGGGCGTGTGACGGAAGCCAATCCAGCTGCCGAACAGCTTTTTGGCCGGCATTCCCGCCGCGTAATCGGCCGGACATTGATGGATGCCTTCACCACGGAAAGCCGCCAGGCGGTGCAATCACTGCTGGCTTCCGTGCGCATTGCGGGACGTGGCGACGAAGTAGGCGCGCAACTTGCCGATTCGGGGCGCGAAGTGACCATCGCCGCCAACAGCTTCCGGCAGGATGGTGCTTCGGTGCTGCTGGTGCGGCTTTCCTTGCGGGCCGGTGATCAACCGGCGGGGCTTTCCACCGCGAAGGCGCAGATGCTGAAAGTGGCGGAAAACCTGCCAGATGCCTTCGTGATTACGCATCAGAATGGCGTGGTGATGTCCGCCAACGGCGCCTTTCTTGATCTGGTCGAACTTGGTTCAGAAGAACAGGTGCGCGGCGAATCGCTTGAACGCTGGCTGGGTGGGCAGGGCATCGAAATTGAAGTGCTGCTCTCCAATCTCCGCAATCGCGGTACCGTCAGGCTTTACAACACCACGCTGCGTGGCGCGATGGGCGCGCGGGTGGAGGTGGAAATTTCCGCAGTGACCGTGACGCATGCCGGGCAAGAAGTTTACGGCTTTGCGATTCGCGATATTGGCGCGCGCGTCGCGGCACCACGCCAGGCCGGCGCGCATGCTACGCGGTCCGTCGAACAGCTCACGGAATTGATTGGGCGCGTGCCGCTCAAGGACCTTGTGCGTGATGCGACGGATGCAATTGAACGCCTGTGTATCGAAGCGGCCTTGCAGCTTTCGGGTGATAATCGCGCTTCGGCGGCGGAAATGCTCGGGCTCAGTCGCCAAAGCCTTTATGTGAAACTGCATCGCTACGGGCTTGGTGACCTAGGCGCCGATAGCGCCGAGCAAGGATAAGGCAGCGCGATGGCGGCCCCGGTTGCATCCGCAGCGACCTCCCCTACCCCGCGGCTGAAGCCAGCCGCGGTTCTGGAATTATTGAAGCCCATCACCTGGTTCCCGCCGATGTGGGCTTTTGGCTGCGGCGTTGCTTCTGCCTATGGCGGTTTTTCTGAGCATTGGCCTTTGGCGCTGCTGGGCGTTTTTCTTGCCGGGCCTTTGGTATGCGCAATGAGTCAGGCGGCGAATGATTGGTATGACCGCCATGTGGATGCCATCAATGAACCGAATCGCCCGATTCCATCTGGGCGCATTCCGGGGCGCTGGGGTTTGTATATTGCGCTGTTCTGGACGCTGCTTTCGCTGCTGGCGGCGGTGCCGCTCGGCGCTTGGGGTTTTGGTGCAACGATCATCGCCATTGCGCTCGCCTGGGCTTATAGCGCGCCGCCATTTCGGCTAAAGGCCAATGGCTGGTGGGGCAATCTGGCTTGTGGCTTGGCCTATGAAACCCTGCCTTGGGTAACTGCGGCAGCGATCATGTCGGGCGGCGCGCCGGATTGGCGTGTGCTGCTGGTGGCGTTGCTTTATGGCCTTGGCGCGCATGGCATCATGACATTGAATGACTTCAAGGCGATTGAAGGTGATCGCCGCATGGGCGTGCTTTCTCTGCCCGTACAATTGGGTGCGGAGCGTGCCGGGCTGGTGGCCTGTATCTTCATGGCAGTGCCACAGGTTTTGGTGATTGGGCTGCTTTTCACTTGGGATGCGCCCTGGCACGCCGCGGCAGTGGCACTTTCCCTGCTGATCCAACTTGGCCTGATGCGGCGGATGCTGCGCGACCCGCGCGGGCTGGCGCCTTGGTATAATGGCACAGGCGTTTTGCTTTACGTGATTGGCATGCTGATCAGCGCCTTTGCGTTGGCCGCTTTGACAGGTGGCGCAGCATGAACCCCGCATCGCTCGGCTGGCTTGGCATTATCCGTTTGGGTTTGGTGCAAACGGCACTCGGCGCAATTGTGGTGCTGACAACCTCCGCACTCAATCGCGTGATGGTGGTGGAACTTGCTTTGCCCGCGACGCTGCCGGGGCTGCTGGTTGGGCTGCATTACGCGCTGCAAATGCTGCGCCCGCGCATGGGGTATGGGTCCGATATGGGCGGGCGACGCACGCCTTGGATCATTGGCGGCATGGCTGTGCTGGCCTTGGGCGGTGTTTTAGCTGCGGCAGGCACGGCGTTGATGGCGGAATCGCTTTGGGCTGGCATCGCACTCGCCGTAGTGGCGTTTTTGATGATTGGCGCGGGCGTTGGCGCGGCCGGCACGTCTTTGTTGGTGCTACTCGCCTCGCGCACCGCGCCTGCACGCCGCGCCGCGGCCGCATCACTGGTTTGGATCATGATGATTGCGGGCTTTGTGATCACCACCGGCATTGCCGGGCGGCTGCTTGATCCCTATTCGCCCATGCGCCTAGTTGCGGTGGCCGGTGGTGTTTCCGCCATCGCTTTCACGCTGGCGACGCTGGCCGTTTGGGGCATGGAAGGCCCGCGCACCACGCGCCCTGAAGGAAGCAACGCCGCGAAGCCACCCTTCCGTCAGGCTTTGCGCGAGGTTTGGGCGGAACCGGAATCGCGGCGCTTCACCATTTTCATTTTCGTTTCCATGCTCGCCTATAGCGCGCAGGATCTGATCCTGGAGCCTTTCGCCGGCGCGGTTTTTGGCCGAACCTTGGGTGAGACCACGCGTATTTCATCGCTGCAACATGCGGGCGTTCTGGTCGGCATGATTGCCATTGCGCTGATTGGCAGTGTGCGCGGCGGGCGCTGGGCGGGCACGCTCCGCTTCTGGACCATCGCGGGGTGTCTTGCCACGGCGGTAATGATGCTCGCCCTTTCGGTTGCTGGACAATTCGGCGCGGCCTGGCCACTCAAGACCAGCTTCTTCGCGCTTGGTGTCGCGAATGGTGTTTTCGCCGCAGCGGCGATTGCTTCCATGATGCAAATGGTCGCGCGCGGGCATGAATCGCGCGAAGGCACACGCATGGGGCTTTGGGGTGCGGCGCAGGCCGTGGCCTTTGGGCTTGGTGGGCTTGCCGGTGCGGCCGCCGTGGATGTGGCGCGGATCGCACTTGGTCAGGCGGAAGGCGCTTATGCCGTGGTCTTCGTCATTGATGCGGCGTTGTTCATTGCTTCGGCCATGCTGGCCGCGCGCATTAATCGCCCAAAAATCAGCAAGACCGGTGGCTTCGGCCCAATGGTACCGGCAAGATAGAGGGAAATGGCAATGCAAACATATGATGTGATCGTAGTGGGCGGCGGACCTTCCGGCGCCACAGCAGCCGATGACCTGGCCCGCCGAGGGCGTAGTGTTTTGCTGTTGGATCGCGCAGGGCGCATAAAACCCTGTGGTGGCGCCATTCCGCCACGCCTTATTCGCGATTTCGCCATTCCGGATGAATTGCTTGTGGCGAAGATTAATTCCGCCCGCATGGTCTCCCCCAGCGCCAAGGCAGTGGATATGCCGATTGATGGCGGTTTTGTCGGCATGGTGGATCGCGCAGATTTCGACGAATGGCTGCGCGAGCGCGCTGCGCACGCCGGCGCAGAACGCCAGACCGGTACTTATGAGCGCATCACGCGCGATGCCGATGGCACCGCCATTGTCCATTGGGAATCGAAGGATGGCGCAGCCGTTGCTGCGCGCGCACGCTTGGTGATTGGCGCCGATGGCGCGCGGTCCCAGGTGGCGAAGCAGGAAGTGCGGGGCGGCGATAAGGTGCGCTGCGTTTTCGCCTATCATGAAATCGTGCGCTCACCGCCCAATGGTGCGGGTGCGGATTTCGATTCCAAGCGCTGCGATGTCTATTACCAGGGCAAGCTTTCGCCTGATTTCTACGCCTGGATCTTCCCGCATGGCGATACCACCAGCATCGGCACGGGTTCCATGCAAAAGGGCTTTTCGCTGCGTGGTTCGGTTGCTGAACTCCGCCGCGATATTGGCCTGACGGATGCCGAGACAATTCGCCGCGAAGGCGCGCCGATTCCGCTAAAGCCGTTGAAGCGCTGGGATAATGGCCGCGATGTGATTCTGGCCGGGGACGCCGCGGGCGTGGTCGCCCCTGCCTCTGGTGAGGGCATTTACTACGCCATGTATGCTGGCCGGCTTGCCGCTGATGCCGCTGAGGAATGCCTGAAGACCGGCGATGCACGGGCCTTGGCCGGCGCGCGCAAGCGCTTCATGAAGGCGCATGGCAAAGTCTTCTGGGTGCTCGGCATCATGCAATACTTCTGGTATTCTTCGGACAAAAGGCGGGAGAAGTTTGTCTCCATCTGCGCCGACAAGGATGTGCAGCGCCTCACTTGGGAAGCCTACATGAACAAGGAATTGGTGCGTCGCGATCCCCTTGCGCATGTGCGAATTTTCTTCAAGGATTTGGCGCATCTGTTTGGCTTCGCAAGGGCCTAGGGGCAGAGCTACAAATAAGGTTTTTGAGGAATGGCGTCTCAGCCCATGCGCATTGGCACGCGCGGTTCCCCGCTTGCGCTTTGGCAAGCGCGACATTTTGCAATCGTGGCCCGTGCGGCCATTCCGGCCCTGGCCGAAGATGGCGCGCTGGAAGAACACATCATCGCAACCTCCGGCGACAAGGTGCAGGATAAGCGCTTGGCCGATATTGGCGGCAAAGGGCTTTTCGCCAAGGAAATCCATGAAGCGCTGGCCGATGGCCGCATTGATGTCGCTGTGCATAGCCTCAAGGATCTGGAAACCGAATTGCCGCCGGGCATTGTTCTGGCCTGTGTGCTGGAACGCGAAGACCCGCGCGATGCGCTGATTCTAGGTGCTGGATGCGGCGCGGCCACGGCGGATGACCCGCTTGCTGTCTTGCCGCAAGGCGCCTTGGTCGGCACGGCTTCCGTGCGCCGGCAAGCGCAATTGCTGCATCGGCGGCCCGATCTGCGCGTGGATATCATTCGCGGCAATGTGCAAACGCGGCTCGGGCGAGTGGCGGCGGGAGACTTTACCTGTTCCCTATTGGCACTTGCCGGCTTGAAGCGCCTTGGCATGGCGGATCGCGCACAAGTGGTGCTGGACCCAGAAGCCATGCTGCCCGCCGCCTGCCAAGGGATTGTTGGCATCACCGCGCGCGCGGATGACGCTGCAACGCTGGCACTTCTCGCGCGCATTGAACATGCGCCTAGCCGCTTGGTTGCGGATGCCGAACGCGCTTTGCTTGGCGCGCTAGATGGGTCCTGCCGCACGCCGATTGGCGCGCACGCTACGCTACTGCCTGATGGGCGGCTTCGCCTGCATGGGCTTGTGGCGCGCGCCGATGGCAGCTTCCTGAGGCGCAACATGGGGGAAGCCACGGCGAAGGATGGCCCGCAGCTTGGGCGCGACCTGGCTGCCGCGCTGAAGCGCGAAAGCCCTGCGGATATTTTTGGCTGAAACTGGGTTCAACCACGCCAACGGCGCCACAAATCCCAGGCATGGGCGAAGAATGCGGCGGTCATGGCAAGGGATACAAAGCCCCACCAGGCCCCGGTCAGCGCCGCCCGCAAAGCAAGCGCAAAGAACACCCCCGGCAGCACGAGGGCGAGCACCGATTGCGGCGGCAGGCCGCGCCCGGTGAGCCACCAAAATCCCAGCAGCGCCAAGGCTTCCACAAATAGAACCGCCACCATCAAATCGGCGACTTGACCCGAGGCGAAAAAGGCGGCGAAATCCGGCATGGCGCGCTTGGCTATTCTTCGGCCGTAACAGCGAAGCCTTCCGGCGCAAGGCCGGCGGCATGGCGCTGCCACATCATGCGATAGGCGCCTTCCAGATGGCGTGTGAAGCGCGGCGTGTTGAACAGCGGCGCCGTGGGAATTGCCGCCGCAAGCTTGGCCCTCAGCGCAGCAGCGCGGGCAGCATCGCGGCCAATCGCAATCGCCAGCGCTTCATAAGCCGCCGCATCGCGCGTGATCATTTCCGGCAGGCCAACAGCGTTCAGCAAGCTTGCCGCCACGCGCCCGGCAAACGCCTGCCCCAATTGTGTCAGCACCGGCAGCCCAGCCCAGAGCGCATCACTCGCCGTGGTATGCGCATTATAGGGCAGCGTATCGAGGAAAAGATCCGCGAGCCGATGCCGCGCAAGATGCCGTGCTGAGGGCAGCGAAGGCCCAAAGACCAGCCGCGCCGGATCAACGCCCTGCGTCTCCGCCGCGCCGCGCAGCCGCGCGATGGAATCTGAAGCATTGGCGAGCAACCACAAGACCGAGCCAGGCACCGCGGTCATAATGCGCATCCAGGACGCGAAGATTTCCGGCGTGATCTTATAGGCATTGTTGAAGCAGCAATAAACAAAACCATCCGCCGGCAGCCCGGCTTCAGCGCGTGAGGGCGTATCGAGTGCGATCACGCGACGGTCATCATTTGCCTGATAGCTATCCGGCAAATGGATGATCTTTTCGTCATAAAAGCGCTGCTGATCCATGGGCAACACGGTCGCATCCGCCAGGATGTAATCCAGGAAATCAGCACCTACGGTGCCCGCATAGCCAAGATAGCTGACCTGTACCGGTGCCAACCGCGCGGCAAAGGGGCCAAGCCGCGCATCCTGCGTATAGCCATTGAGATCAACGGCGATATCAATCCCAGCACGCCGCGCCATGGCCGTTATCGCGCCATCCGACATACGCGCACATTCATGAAAATGATCCATGGTGGCGCGGATACGTGCGCGCATCGCATCCTCGGCTTCCGGCCCGTAGGAAAAAGCGTGGATTTCAAAAGCGTCCCGGTCATGGCACTCCAGCGCGCCAGCAATCAGTTGCATGACGGCGTGATTGCGAAAATCGGCGGAGAAATATCCGATACGCAAGCGATCACGCTGTGCGGCCTGCGGCGACTGAAGACTGGGCGCGAGCGGTAGAGTCTCACGCGTATAGGCGCGGGCGGCGATCTGGTGCAGTTCCGGATCATCGCAAATACCAAGCAGCGCAAAAGGATTGGCCACATATTGCCGCGCGCGCACGCGCTCCAGCAGAAATTGTCGCTGTTCAGGCAGCACTGCCCAATCCCAACGCCGTTGCTTGGTATAGACCAGCGAAGAAAGCGCTTCTGTGACCCCAGGATCGAGCGCCACCACGCGTTCATAACAGCCCAGCGCTTCCTCATGCCGATTGAGCAGCGCCAATGCATTGCCAAGGTTGAGGTGCGCATTGGCAGCACGCGGCGCGACGTCAATCGCGCGGCGATAGGTCTCAATCGCCTCGGGCAAACGTCGCAACGCCTTCAGCGCAACACCCTTGCCGATCAGCGCTTCCGCGTTGTGCGGATCAAGCGCAAAGGCCTCATCAAAGATCTGGATCGCTTCCTGATGGCGGTTCTCGCCACTCAGCGCCAACCCCTTACCGATCAGGGCCTTGGGGGCCGGTGGCTTGGCGGTGGCCAAGCGTTCAAATAGCGAAAGCGCGCGAGAATAATCACGCAAGCCCAGGAAGCCTGTGCCGAGTGAGATCAAGGTTTCAAGACTAGCGCGCTGTTTGTCCAAAAAGCCGGTCAGGAACATGACTGCATCGCGATGTGACCCGAGCTTTTGCAGCGTATCGGAAAGCGACGCAGCGGCGCGGGAATGCCCAGCTTCCAGCGCCAGCGCGGCACGGAAGGCTTCCATGGCGCCGGCTGCATCGCCAAGCCGCAACCGGCAAAGCCCGCGATTGACATGAAAATCGCCATCAATCCCGGCAATGCCGCGCGCGATGATATTTTCATAAGCTGCGCTGGCACGCTGTACGTCACCGGCTTCCAGCAAAGCATCGGCCAGGTTGAAATGGGCAAAGGCAAAGCCGGGTTCGGTTTTGATCGCGGCGCTGAAAGCCTCCACCGCCGCCGCCTTATCGCCCATGGCGCGGCGCGCGTTGCCAAGGTCATTCAGCAGGGCAGCATTGGGCGGCGCCAAGCCGGCTGCGCGTTCCAAAGCCTCACGCGCCGGCGCTACCTGGCCGCGCACAAAAAGCGCCAAGCCGAGCAGCCGATTGGCCTCGGCATGGTTCGGCTGCTCCTGCAGGAAGGCGCGATAGCCCGCCATGGCCGCGTCCAGATTGCCGGCCTGATGCTGGCGGAGAGAGGCGTGCAGATCGGGCAAGGCCAAGGCGATTCCTTCCAGGCAGAAACAGCGCGCCTTTCCTTGCCCGGAAAAGCCCCCGCCCGTCCAGCAGGCCGGGGCAGGCGCGTGCTTAGAACAAGGACATCTGCGCCCCAGGCACCGCGAAGTGCCCGCACTCCAGCGCGCCCGTCCCACCGCCGCGCTTCTCCAGGCCAAGCCTGCGCATGGCGACGGCAAAGCGCCGCGCCAGCAATTCCGCATAAGGTCCGCTGCCGGTCTGGCGCTGGCCAAAGCGGCTATCATAAAGCGCGCCGCCGCGAGTCTGACGGATCAGGGACAACACCCGGGCCGCGCGATCGGGCATGTGCCGGGCCAACCATTCTTCAAAAAGCTGTTTGATTTCCAAGGGCAGGCGCAGCAGCACATAGCCCGCGCTGGTCGCCCCCGCCGCGGCGCCCTGTTCCAGCAGCTTTTCCAATTCCATGTCATTCACCGCGGGGATCATGGGCGCGGCCAGGATGGCGGTTGGCACGCCGGCAGCCGTCAATTCCCGGACGGCCTGCAACCGACGCGCCGGTGTGGCCGCGCGCGGTTCCATGATGCGCGCCAAGCCCGGGTCCAGCGTGGTGATGGAAAGGCACACCCGCACCAGATTGCGCGCGGCCAGGCGCTGCAGAATATCGGCATCGCGCAAAACGCCCGCAGATTTGGTGACAATGGTAACGGGGTGGCTGAAACGGTCCAGCACTTCCAGCACCGCGCGGGTCAGCCCCAATTGGCGTTCCACCGGCTGATAGGGGTCCGTATTGGCGCCAAGGGCGATCGGGCGGGGCTGATAGCCTGGCTTACGGAGCTCCTTTTCCAGCAGCGCCGCGATGTCAGGCTTGAACATCAGCCGCGTTTCGAAATCGAGCCCCGGCGAGAAGCCCAGATAGGCATGGGATGGCCGCGCATAGCAGTAGATGCAGCCATGCTCACAGCCACGATAGGGGTTGATGGACCGGTCAAAACCCAGATCCGGGCTTTCATTGTAACTCAGCGCAGATTTAGCCCGGTCCTCGGTCAGGCTGGTCGGCAAGGGCGGCAATTCAGCGAAGCTTTGCTCAAGCGTCGCCCAGCCATCATCAAACGCCTCCCGCCGCGCCGGCTCAAAGCGCACCGCCGGGTTGGAGACCGCCCCGCGCCCCTTGCGCGCCAGGGATGGCATGGCGAAGCATTGCGCACCGCTATCGCCAGGGGTCAGGTTGGGGATACCATCGGGCATGAAATGCTTCCCTTTCCAATCCTCACCACTCTGCCAGGAAGGCCAGGGCGAGTCAAGAACAAAATAGGAACAAATGATTCCTTTGCCCATCTCCGCACTGATCCCGACGCTTAACGCCGCCGCAAGCCTGCCGGCGACGCTCGCGGCTTTGCGCGGTGCGGTGGCGGAAATCATCATCGCCGATGGCGGCAGTACGGATGGCACGCCCGACATCGCGCGGGCCTGCGGCGCCCAGGTGCTTACAGCCCCACGCGGGCGCGGCCCGCAGCTGCGCGCCGCCACCGAAGCCGCAACCCAGCCTTGGCTGCTGGCACTGCATGCTGATACGCGCCCAGGCGCGGGTTGGCAGGAAGCCGTTGCAGGCTTCATAGCCCGCCCCGAAGCCGCGATGCATGCCGGCTATTTCCGCTTTGCACTTGATGATCCAGCACCCGAAGCGCGCCGGCTTGAGGCCATGGTGGCTTGGCGCTGCCATTGGCTTGGCCTGCCCTATGGCGATCAGGGCCTGCTGATCGGGCGCGATTTCTATCACGCGCTTGGCGGTTATGAGCCTATTCCACTGATGGAAGATGTGGCGCTGATTCGCCGCATTGGCCGCAGGTCGTTAGTCGCCCTGCCAGCAGATTTCATCACCTCGGCCGAGAAATGGCAGCGGGATGGCTGGTATGCCCGTTCGGCGCGGAACTTGTTCTGCCTGACGCTCTGGTTCGTGGGGGTTTCGCCGGATCGGATTGCGCGGGTCTATGCGCGCCGACGCTGATCGGCTTTGGTGAGGTGATGCGCCGCCCCATTGTGATCATTTTCGCCCGCGCGCCACGCCTTGGCGCGGTTAAACGGCGCCTGGCCGCGGGCATTGGCCCGCGCGGCGCCTTGCGCTTTTATCGAGCCATGCTGGCCGCCACTGCCTGGCCCATTGCACGCGACCGAAGATGGCACACGATTCTGGCCATAACCCCAGCCGGGGCGCGGGCGGATTGGGGGCGTTTGGCGCCGCGCGGTACGCCACGCATGGGACAAGTTACTGGCGATTTAGGACGGCGCATGGAAAAGGCCATGGCGCCCTTCCCGCGCGCCATCCTGATCGGCAGCGATATTCCTGGCCTTGGCCCCGCTGATATCGCCGCTGGGTTTCGCGCCCTGGGAAGGGCGGATGCGGTTTTTGGCCCGGCGCTGGATGGCGGCTATTGGCTGGTGGGCTTCGGCCCTCGGCGCCCGCATCGCCCCTTCGCCAAGGTGCGCTGGTCGAGCCCCCATGCGCTGGCGGATACGCTGGCCAATTTCCGCCGCCATCGCTTGGCATTACTGCCGCCAAAGCGCGATGTAGATAGCGACGAGGACCTGGCGGCCCTTGCGCCTACCCGCAACCGATAATAGACTGAACCTATTCTTGTCAGGCTACAAGAATTTCTCCTCCGCAATTTGACGGAAATTTAAGCATAGCAACCTAAGCTTGCATTAGGAGGTCCCCAATGGAACCAACAAGCACCGCATCGGATGACACTGCCCGCGAATGCCGCCAGCGTGTTGCAGCGCATTTGCAGGATTTGCATCGCATCCACCTTGCCCT
>CAMCHA010000003.1 GCA_945874515.1 Asaia bogorensis | reverse complement strand
CGGCGTTGAGAGCTTCAATTTGAGATGAGGAGAGATCGGGCCGTGCGTTTGGGACGTCGTTTATTCGCTGCCAGCGCATTGGCGCTGCCTGGGTTGCTCAAGCTGCGTAGCGCTTCGGCGCAAGCAGCTACTTGGCCCAATCGGCCGATACGGCTGGTGGTGCCTTATCCGCCTGGCGGAGCCAGTGATATTTCGGGGCGCTTACAGGCCGAAGTTTTGCAAAAAGCGCTGGGCAGTCCGGTTGTGGTGGATAATCGCAGCGGTGCTGGCGGTACCGTTGGTACTGCCCATGTCGCGCAATCCGCACCTGATGGCTACACGATCATGATGGCGAGCCCATCTTCCCATCTTGGCGCGCCCTTGCTGTTTCGCACGCCTGGCTATGAAGGCGTAAATGATTTCACCCATATCGCGACTTTCTCTATCGGTACCGCGATTGTCTGTGCTCATCCCGGCTTGCCGATACGCAACATCCAAGAATTGATCGCCTATGCGAAGGCCAATCCTGGCAAGCTGAATTATGGATCCGCCGGGGCGGGGGGCGCCAATCACATGCTTGGTGTGCTGTTCATGCTGCGCACGGGCACGGAATTGACGCATGTGCCTTATCGTGGTGCGGCGCCGGCGCTGGCTGATCTGATTGCCGGCAATATCCAGGTGGTTTTTGACAGTTTCTCGGGCGTGATTGGCGCTGTGCGGGCAGGACAAGTGCGCGCGCTTGGCATCACCAATCCAACCCGCTGGCCCTTGGCGCCTGAGATGCCGACCGTGCAGGAACAGGGTGTGGCGGATTACGATCTGCCTTCTTTCTCGGCCGTGATGGGACCGGCAGGTATCCCTGCGGAAATTGTGCAGCGCATGAATACCGCGATCAATCAGGGCCTGAAGGATCCGGTGCTGGTGCAGCGCCTGGCCGCGAATGGCACTATTGCCTTCCCATCCTCGCCGCAGGAATTTCAGATCTTGATGCGTTCCCAACGCGATAAATGGAGGGAGCTGGTTCGGATTTCGGGCGTGCAGCCTGAGTGAGATATGCACTGCGCGCGGCGTCATGATTTGGGATGGGAGAGTATCGCATGACTGAAGTTTCCGAACGGATCATCGCCGCGGCAGAAGCCCGTCGGGCGGAAAGTATTGCCTTTCTGCGAAAGCTGATCGCCTTGCAGCGCCAAGGCGAAGCGGCGGTGCAGCAATGTTTCGCCGATCATCTGCGTGATACCGGCTGCCAGGTGGAAGCGCTTTCCTATGTGCCATCTGATGTAAAGATGCGACATGAATTCGCCGAAGGCGAGGCGATGGCCCGTGAGGAACGCGCCAGCATCATCGCGCGGCTTTCAGGGACGGGCGGTGGGCCGAGCTTAATTTTCTTCGGCCACCCTGATGGTGAACCGCTCAAGAATACCGAGACCTGGCGGCATGATCCCTTCGCGGGCGACATCACTGATGGTCGCATCCATGGCTGGGGTGTGGCGGATGATCTTGCCGGCATCGCCATCATGGCGGAGGCCATTAAGGTCATTCACGCGGCGGGTTTGCGGCCCAAGGGTGATATCATCGCGACAAGCACGCCATCCAAGCGCCATGCACGCGGCGTCGCGGCGGCGATGCAGCATGGTTATATCGCCGATGCGGCGATTTATGTTCATCCGGCAGAAAGCGGTGTCGGCATGCAGGAAATCAAGGCGATTTGCAGTGGGCAATTATACTTCCGCGTGACCGTTGCGGGACGCGGGCCGGATACGAAGGAACCCGGCCATACGGCTTTCGCCCATCTTGCGGTGAATGCGTTAGACAAGGCGATGCTGGTGAAGGCCGCCCTTGATGCGCTTGATCAGGCGCGCGGGACGCGCGTTCATCATCCCGGCATTGAAAGCGTTGTCGGGCGCGCCACCAATATCATGGTGTCCCATATTGCCTGCGGCGATGCCGCGCGTTTCAGCCGTATCCCGATAAGCTGCGTCATGGGTGGCGCTGTTTCCTTCCCACCAGGAGAGGCGATGGAAAAAGTGCGACAGGAAATCACCGATTGCATCACGGCTTGCGCGCAACAAGACGCTTGGATGAAAGACCATCCGCCCAAGCTTGAATGGCTATCCGGCGTCACGGGTGCGGAATTGCCGGCGGAGTCGCTACTTTTTGGCGCGGTAAGTGCAGCGGTCTCCCGCGTGACGGGGCTCTCACCCTTTGTGAATGCCATGCATACATCGTCTGATATTCGCGTGCCGATGGTGCAGAAGGGTATCCCGACCGTTGGCTTCGGGCCGCTTTGCGGTGATTTAACCCAGAATGGCGGGCATGATGAATGGGTTGATGTGGAAGATTATCTGCGCGCCATCAAGGTTGCGGCCGATAGCGCGTTAAGGTGGTGCGGTTCGGCCTGAGAAACCTGGATACTGCTTCCCTGCCTTGATTGCCTAGTCGTCGGGGACCAGGCGTTAGGGCAGAACGCCGACGTTGAATAGTTTTGCGGGATTCTCACCAACCATACGGTGAATTTCGATGTCACTGAAGCCCTCGCTCTCAACAAGCATGAGGTATTCGCGGAGCGCCTCAACCGGCGGCGGCAGCAGATAAACGCCCGCATCGGTTGACAGGATCGCACGGTCAGCGGCGGCGCGGATACGCGGTGTGAAATCCTGAATAACGCTATTGGCAGCAATCTTATGCTTTTCGTCATCCACATGGGTAAGTCCGACCTGTGTGGCATGCGTCAGCACAAAGAAAGAAAACTCGGCGTAGGCGCCAAGCGCTGTGATCGCCGCGATTTCCTCGGGCGCATAGCGGGCGCAATGGGTGCGGATGCGCTCCACACCGCGGCGCTTGGCTTCCTCTACCAGCGCAATCGCCTCCCGGCCGGAGACATGGCCACAATCAAAAACAACATCCTTCGCGGCACAGAGTTCCATGATGGCGGGCACGGGATCGGGCACCGTGCCGCTTTCTGGCACAGAGAAAGTGGTTTCCAGGAAAGCTGGGCTGCGGCCCTCACGCGTCGCGACATGGCGTGTATGATGCGTGGGCAGGCTTACAAAGCGCGCGCCGGTCCCAGGGCCATAGCCATAGCCGATGGCGGTTCGCGCTGCTTCCAACGTTACGCCGCCTGCGGTTGGTTGCATGATCAGACCACCAAATGCCTCCACACCAAGGTGACCAAGCTCATCATTCGCCAGCGCGGCCAAGCCTGATGTATTCTGGAAGTTACACATGATGCCGATGGCGCGCATGCCAGCGGCCGCCGCCTGGCGGACTGCATCAAAGGCATTGACGGCGCGGCCGGAAAGATGCGGCGCGCAATGGATGTGGCAATCAATGGCACCCTTTAGAAGGTGCATCCCAGGAGGGGTGAAGGGCATAGCGGGCTTCCTTAGGTTTTGGCGCGCCGACCAAGCCGCGCTTCAAGATGCTCTCCGAAGCGCTTGGTTGGCCAGCAGATGAGGAAATAGACAATCAGGATGGTCCCAAAGCAAAGCAAGGCAGAAAAGCCGCGCGTGTTCAGAATCTTCGCGGCATAGGTCAGTTCCATCACGCCAATCTGGCTGGCAATGGAGGTGGATTTGATGAAGCCCACAGCATACCCAAATAACGGCGGTAGCACCACGCGCCAGGATTGCGGCGCGACGATCTGCGTGAGGACCTTCCAGCGAGAAAAATTCATCGCTTCCGCCGCGTCCCATTGCGGCGTTGGCACGGCTTCGATTCCGGCGCGCGCGATCTCGGCGGCGAAGGCCGCGGCCGAGAGCACTACAGTGACAAGTGCTATGGTAAAAAGTGAGGCCTGTGCGCCGGAAAGCTGGAAGGCAAAAAAGATGCACATCAGCTTCACCAGGAAGGGGATTCTACGGAACACTTCGACATAGGCGGTAGCTAGCAGGCGTATCGGCGCCATACCGTACAGCCTGGGATGGCGCCCAATGGCCAGGAAAAAGCCGATGGCGAAGCCGAAGGCCGCACCAAGGTAAGAAAGCAGCAGTGTATTCAATAGCGCCTGGCCCAGGAACATCAGGTTCCAGATACCAAAGAAACGTGGCGCATCTTCAAAAAGCTGTTCCCACATGGCGTCAGAATACCCGTGCCTTGACGCGAAACAGCCATCGGCCAAGCAGCGCAAGTGCCAGTGAACAAGCCAAGGTCAGCACCAGGTAAATGACCGCGACTATCGAGAAAACCTCAAGTGAGCGGAAGGTCAGTGAATTGACGTTATAGGCGCGGCCCGTCAGCTCCTCGACTGCGAAAATCGCCGCGATGGAGGTTGTCATGACCTGGATGATAAATTGGTTTGATAGCGGCGGATAAAGCGCCTTGGCGATATGCGGCATCACCACATACCAGACGATTTGAGGGACTGAAAACCCCATGGCGCTTGCAGCGTCAATCTCCTCACGGCGCAGAGATTGGAAGCCGGCGCGCTGAATTTCGGTAAGATACGCGCCCGCATTCAGCGACATGCCGATCGCGACTGCGGCGTAGGGTGAGAGCAAAATGCCGGCATCGGGCAGCACAAAAAAAATGAAGAATATCTGCACCAGCAGCGGTGTATTGATGAAAAAGGTTACATAGCCCTGCACCACAAGCCGCGCGGGACGCGGCCCGAAATGCAGGATCGAGGCATTCGTCAGCCCAATCGCCCAGCCAACCATGAAGGAAATTACCGCGAGTTGAAGCGTAAGGATTGCGCCGCCCAGCAGATAGGGAATATGGCCGGCAACTTGGGAGTAGATGAGGTTGTAATTCACACGCCGGTCAGAAGAAGGGGCTTACGGGCACTTTGGTAAACATCGGCCCGTCGAACCATTTTTCCCAGACTGCTTCGATCGTGCCCTCGGTATGCAGTTCATAAAGGGCGATGTTCAGCCAATTACGCAGCGAATGATTGTTTTTGGCGACACCAAGACAGGAATAGGTCACACCAAAGGCGGGTACGGCTGTCACTTCCCACTGCACTTGCCGGAAGGGACGCAGCGAGAAGCGGATAGAATCGATACCATCGAAGGATGCCTGCGCCCGGCCCTGCGCCATGGCGCGGTTGCGGTCCGGGTAATTGTCCAGCAGCAGCACACGTGCATTTGGTATCGCGCGTTGAATATAGGGAATGGCGGTTGTGCCGCGCACCTGCGCCAGGGTGACATCGGGATTGTTCAGCGCTTCAATGCTGGTATGGCCGCGCCCCTGGATGGCAACGATGCCGTAGTTTTCGGAATGCACGGGCACGGTATAGTCAATAACCTTGGCCCTTTCGCTCGTACGGCTCATCGCACCCATGACCAAATCTATCCGCCCGGATGCGACCATAGGGATCCGTTCTGGTGAACCTACAGCTTGCAGCGTGAGGCGCACACCAAGCTTTCGTGCGATAGCCGCAGCGATCTCGGGCTCGAAGCCATCAATCTCATTGCGCTCGTTGAATAGGGCGCGTGGTGGCAGGGTTGGGTTGACACCGACGCGGAGTTCCCCGGCGCGCAGCACATCCTCAAGCGGGCGAGCTGTAGCTGTGTTGGGCGTAAGCAGCGCGGCTGCGGCGGCTGCAGCGGCGGCACCGCCTGTAAAAAGGGCCCGGCGATCGGTCATGTGTTTTTCTCCCGTTCTTGCGCTGCACCATCAATGGCGCAGGATACGCGATGTGAACTCCTTCAGGCGCGCGCTGCGCGGATGGTCGAACACCTCCGCCGGCGGACCCGTTTCGATGATTGATCCCTGATCCAGGAAGACAACGCGGCTCGCTACTTCCCGAATGAAGGCCATCTCATGGCTCACGATCAGCATGGTCATGCCGTCGCGTTGCAGCGTGCGGATGGTATCCAGCACCTCTCCCACCAGTTCAGGGTCCAGCGCGGCGGTTACCTCATCCAGCAGAAGAATATCTGGCTTCAGCGCCAAAGCACGCGCGATGGCCACGCGCTGCTGCTGGCCACCTGAAAGCTCATCCGGATAGGCATCCACCTTCTCGGCCAGGCCGACACGGGCGAGTAGCGCGCGCGCCTCAGCCTCCACCACATTCTTGGTACGTTTTTTCACAAGTGTGGGCGCAATGGCGACATTGCGCAGCGCCGTCATGTTCTGGAACAGGTTATACTGCTGAAAGACGATGGCGAAGCGATCACGCGCGCCACGTAGGCTTGCGCGGCTTGTATAATCTACCAGCGTGCCGTCCAGCATCACCGTACCGGCGCGTGGCTTCAGCAGCCCGACAAGTGTGCGCAGAATAGTGGATTTGCCGGAGCCCGAAGGGCCAATCAGCCCGATGACCTCTCCGCGTTCCACATCAAGCGAGACATCGCGCAGCACATCGGCCTTGCCGCCATAGGAAACTGTCAGCCCTTGAATGGACAGGAATGCCAAACCCATGCGCCCCGGTTGTTGGTAGGTTCCTATACTCGAAGCTTTTCGCGCATCGCGTCAAGCCGATGCCATAGTTGCGCTGCGCACGCGCTCACCTATTATCGTCGGCATGAGTCTGCGCATCCCCAATGTCGCGCGTCCCGCGCCTGTCACCATCACGGTGGAGGGCATTCCAATGATGGCGCATCCGGGGGAAAGCCTGGCCGCCGCGCTGATCGCCGCCGGCCATTGGCGCTTTGGTGAAGGTGAGGACCCCAAGCGCCCACGCACTGCCTTCTGCATGATGGGGGTGTGCCAGCAATGCCTGCTGCGCGTTGATGGGCGCCTGGTACAGGCTTGCCTCACGCCCATTATGGCTGGGCAGGAAGTGACACCGGCATGATCTTCGATGTTGCGGTGCTGGGCGGTGGCCCAGCCGGCATGGCAGCGGCGACAGAAGCTGCCCGTGGTGAGGCGCGCGTTGTGCTGCTGGAGGAATCTCCCGCACCAGGCGGGCAGGTCTATCGTGCGCCGCCAGCGGGCTTTGAGATGAAGCCGGATCATGACCGGCAAGAAGGCGATGCGCTGCGCGCCGCGCTGGCCGCCAGCGGCGCCGATATCCGCACCGGCTGTCGTGTCTGGGGCCTGGGTGGCGGACCGCTGGTGCCGGAAGGGCAGCCGGATGCGCCCTTCAGCCTTTCCGCGCTGGGTTCGGATGGCGCGCCCTTCACGGTGCAGGCGCGCGCGCTGATTCTCTGCTGCGGCACGCATGAGCGGATTATTCCCTTTCCAGGTTGGACGCTGCCGGGCGTGATTGGTCTGGCCGCGGCAACCATATTGTTGAAGGCGCAGGGCATACTGCCGGGCCAGCGCGTGGTGGTGGCGGGCGCTGGCCCGTTGCTTTATGCGGTGGCGGCGAAAATTTTGGCAGGGGGCGGTTCTGTCGCTGCGGTGATCGATGCGGCAACGTCGGCTGAATGGCTGCGCGCACTGCCGGCACTTTCCGCGCGGCCCGATCTGCTGGCGCAGGGCGCGGTCTGGCGCGCCAAGCTGCTCGCGGCGCGCGTGCCTGTGCTGGCGGGCGCGCAGGTGACGGCGGCTGAGGGCGATAAGGTTCTTTCCCATGTGCGTGTGGGTGAGCGCGTTTTCCAAGCCGATGCGCTTTGCATAGGCCATGGTTTGGTGCCGGCCACCGAAGCAAGCCGCACCTATCGCGCGCGGCACGCACATAGGCCGGAGGATGGCGGCTGGGTGCCCGTGTTGGATGCCGCACAACGCACCAGCGTGCCTTTCCTGTACGCGGCTGGCGACGGCGCCGGCGTGCGCGGCGCAGCAGCGGCACCGGCAGCGGGGCGGCTTGCTGCACATACGGCGCTTCATGATCTTGGCTTCAGTTTGGAACACGCGTTGAAGGAAGACGCGGCGTTGGAGCGTGCACGCCGCACAGGTGCTGCCATGGCGCGCATGATGGCGTTGCGCCCGGCCATGGTCGCTGCCATTCCTGCGGAGACAATCATCTGCCGCTGCGAAGGCGTGACGCGCAGCGAGATCGAAAAAGCCGCCGCAGCAGGTGCCAACACCATCAACCAACTGAAGCACTTCACCCGCTGCGGCATGGGGCCTTGCCAGGGCCGCATGTGCGGAGAGGCCGCCGGCGCACTGCTTGCCGCCGCGCGCGGCGTGGGCGTGGCGGAATTGGGCTTTGGCACTGGCCGTATTCCGCTGCGGCCTGTGCCAATGGCGTCCATCCTTGGCGATTTCGACTACGCCGATATTCCTGTGCCAGCACCAGCGCCAATATGAATACGCGCTTTGATGCTGCCGTTATTGGCGCGGGGGTTATGGGCTGCGCCACGGCCTTGTTCTTGGCGCGCGGCGGCATGCGCGTTGTGCTGCTTGATCGCGGCGAGATTTGCCGCGAGGCATCAGGTGTGAATGCCGGCACGCTCACGATGCAAATGACTCGCGCAGCGCTGATCCCTTATGCGCTCCACGCACATGATATGTGGATGAACATGCCCGCCTGGTGCGCTGGTGGGGATGTGCTGGCGACAGCCTGCCCAGGATTATCTGTTGCCTTCACGGATGCCGAGGCCGCGATGCTTGAAGAACGCGCGCGCATCCGCCGCGAAGCCGGCGCGCCCATTGAATTGATTGATGGCCGCGCTGCCCAAGCGATCGAACCCGGGCTTGCGGATGGTGTGAAGCTTGCTGGGCATTGCCCAATTGATGGCTTTGCCTCTGCCTATCTGACCGGGCGCGCCTTTCGCGCGGCCTTGCAGGAAGCCGGCGTGACATTGATGGAAGCAACACCAGTGCGCGGTATTGATGGCAGGTTTGTGCTGGACACAACTGCGGGCGCGGTTGCGGCGCAGCGCGTAGTGCTGGCGGGCGGCGTTTGGCTGCAGGACATGGCGGCCTGGCTTGGCGTGACGCTGCCAATCAAGGTGCTGATCAATCAGCTTGTCGTGACTGAACGCATGCCACCGGTGATGCGCACAGTGCTTGGTGTAGCCTCCGGCCTTCTCAGTCTCAAGCAATATGCCAATGGCACGGTGCTGATTGGTGGTGGATGGCAAGGCATTGGGGATCGCGCGCGCGGCGGTGTCGCGGTGCGATCAGAAAATTTCCTCGGCAATGTGCGGCTGGCGGCGCATACCGTGCCGGCCTTGCGCCAAGCGCGCGTCGTGCGGTCCTGGCTTGGGCTGGAAGCGGAAACGGCTGATGCGCTGCCCGCCATTGGCCCCATCCCCGGGATTGATGATGCCTGGATCATCGGCAGCGTGCATTCAGGCTATACCAGTGGCCCCTATATGGGCCGCATCCTGGCGCAAGCGATCCTGGGCGAGGCGCCGGAACTGCCACTATTCCCCATAGACCGGCTTCTTCACCAACGGAGCAATTCCGCATGAGCGATACGCGCTTTCACGGCATCTACCCATCCACCGTGCTGCCGATGCGCGCGGATTTTGCGCCGGATTGGGATGGCTACGCTGCCCATACCGCGCATTGCGTGATGCGCCCCGGCATTCGCGGTGTCTTGATCAATGGCCATGCGGGGGAGAATTACGTCATCACCCGAACCGAGAAGCGCCGCGCGGTGGAAGTAACGCGCGCAACTTTGGATGCAACGCGGCTGATCGTCGCTGGCGTGAATGCGGAATCATCCCTGGAAGCGGCAGAAGAAGCGCGGGAAGCACGCGCCGCGGGTGCCGATGCCATCATGGTTTTTCTGCCAAATGCCTTCGCACTGGCACATACAACCGCCATGGCCGTGCTGCATCACCGCGCCATCGCGAATGCAGTGCCGGGTGTGCCGATTTTTCTTTTCCAGGCGCATCACGCCGCCGGGCGCATGGCCTTCACGCCGGAAACAATGGCTGAGCTGCTGAAGATTGAAACAGTGGTTGGCATCAAGGAAGGCGGCTGGGAAGTGGATGGCTATGACGCGCTGCGCCGACAAGTGAAACGCCTGCGCCCGGATGTCGCGGTCTGCGCCAGTGGTGATGAACATCTGCTGGCCTGCATGGTGCATGGCAGTGATGGCAGCCTGGTTTCTCTGGCGGACCTCATGCCTGATGAAATCGTGGCACTGGACGCGGCTGTGCGCACAAATGACCTGCCGGCAGCACGCGCTCTGCATGAAAAATTGGAACCCCTGGCCGAGGCAATCTACGGCGCGCCACCGGGCGGGCGCGCAACCGCGCGGCTGAAATGGTGCCTGCGAGAGATGGGGATCATTGCCGATGCAACGCTGCGCCCACCGCAACCGCCCGTGGATGCGGTGGATGCGGCCGCGCTCACGGCCGCACTTAAGGCATCGGGTTTGTAGAGCATTTTCAAGCCAAGTGGCATCACTTGGCGCCTCGGAAAATGCGATCAAACAAGAATTCAGTGCGAGTCCGGTGAACGAATGTGAGCGGGACGCGCAGTAAAGGTAGGGCGGGTGGTCAGCCGCCGTTCTGCCGCGCGCGCCAAGGACGCCAAGGCCCAAGACACACAGAAATAAAGGATCAGCGCCGTGCCATAGGTGATGATGGCGCTGAAACCTCGCTGCGTTAGCATTTTCGCGGCAAAGGTGATTTCAATGAAGCCAATCTGCGACACTAGCGAAGTTTCCTTTACCATGCTCAGCACATGCACAATAGAAGGCGGTAGGATCACGCGCCAGGATTGCGGCAGCACCACGCGGCGCAGCGCTGTCAGCGCCGGCAGGTTCATGGTCAGCGCTGCTTCCCATTGCTGCGGGCGCACGCTGTCATAGCCGGCACGCACATTCTCGGCCGCCAGCGCGCTCATACGGATGGCAACTGCGGTGATGGCCACCGCCCAAAGTGGCGCTTCCAGCCGCAACGCCTGGCCCAGGAAGAAGACCAGCAGCAACAACACAAGAAAGGGGATACGGCGAAAGATTTCCACCCAAAGGATGGCGGCTGTGCGAATGGGTGCGAAGGGCATCACCTGCGGCAGGCGCAGCGTGGCGAGCAGAAAGCCCAGCGCATAGCCAAGCGCGCAGCCGATGACGGAAGCGATCAGCGTATTCAGCAGCGCCTGCCCAAGGAACAGCATATTCCACCAGGTGAAGAAGCGCGGCGCCTCATTCGCTAAAATCTGCCAGGCGGACATGGTTCAGAAGACCCTGGCTTTGACACGGAACAACCACCGGCCAACCAGCCAAAGCAGCACTGAGGCGATGATAGTCAGCACGATATAAAGACCTGCCGTGATCGAAAAAATCTCGACTGAGCGGAAGGAAATGGCATTGGCGTTCAGCGCGCGGCCAGTCAGTTCCTCCACACCAAAGATCGCCGCCATGGAGGTGCCCAGCGTCATGATGATGTAGTGATTGGATAGAGACGGGTAGAGCGTGCGCACAACATGCGGCGCGATCACATACCAAACGGTTTGCGGCCGCGAAAAGCCAAGCGTTTCCGCCGCGTCTAATTCAGCCTGCGGTACTGATGCGAAGCCCGCACGCTCGATCTCCGTCAGATAGGCGCCGGCATTCAATGTCATACCGATCAGCACGGCGGTGATGGGGGATAGGATGATGCCGAATTCCGGTAGCGCGAAGAACAAGAAAAATATCTGCACAAGCTGCGGGGTATAGGTGAAGAAGCGCACATAGCCGAGCATGGGCAGGCGCATCCAAAGCGGGCCTTGCGTCAGCACCGCAGCCCCGACAAGCCCGATCAGCAGCCCGCCTGCAAAGGCAAGGGCCGCGATCCAAAGCGCCATGGCCGCGCCAAGCAGGAAATCGGGCAGGTAATGCAGAACCTGCCCGTATTGCAGCGACATGTCAGAACATCGGGTTGAAGGGGATGCGCGTTGTCATCGGCACGCCGAACCACTTCTCCCAGGTCTGGTTGACGAAGTTGGTGCGATGCAATTCGAACAGCACCACATTCAGCACATCGCGCAGGGCTGTATTGCCCTTTTGCACGCCAATGCCAACCCAGAAGCTGGCCAGCACCTCATCCAGGATTTTCCACTGCACACCCTGGAAATTACGCATGGGGATAACGACCGATTCCGCCACATCCACCATGGCATCCGCGCGCCCCTGCGCCAGCGCGCGGAAGCAATCCGGATAATTGTCGAGCAGCGTAACCTGCGCCTGCGCCGCATTTGCCTGCAACCAAGGCACGCCCACCGTGCCGCGTACCTGGACCATGCGCACCTGGCGGTTATTGAGGTCCGCTGGCTTTTCGATGGGCACCGCGGTGCCGGAGGATTTGGTCAGCACCACCATGGATTGCGTATGCAGCGGCTGGGTATAGTCGATCACCAGCGCGCGTTCGATCGTACGGGTGATGGCGCCGAGCACGATGTCAATGCGGTCAGATTGCAGGAAGGGGATGCGGTCCGGGCTGCCGACTTGGACGATTTCAAGTTCCACATTCATCCGTCGCGCGATTTCGCGCGCGATGTCGGCATCAAACCCGTCAATCTGGTTGCGTTCATTGAAGGTACCAAAGGGCGGCAGGGTGGGGTTGATGCCCGCACGCAGCCGGCGCGAAGAAAGGACTTGATCAAGCGGCCTTGCCTGTGCCGGTAGTGCTGAACCAGCCGCCATCGTGGCGGCGAGGGCAAAAAGGGAACGGCGATCTGTCATAGTCATTCTTATCTCCTGCTCAATCCAATTGCCGCCTATCTTAGTCGCCTTGGGGTAAGGGCCGCAAGATAGCGTTAAGGTGAGAAGATCAAAGCCATGGTTTGCTGCGGCGGCACGCTTGAGGGCTCGCCGTCGCCTCCAATGCCACACAGAACTTCCCTGGATAGCATTGTATTGCCGCTGTCGCGCGCGCGGGCCAATTCAGCAGCGCGTCGTGCATGGTGCTGGCGATTTCATCAATCGTCGCATTTGCGGTCGCGACATCCAGCAGCCGGGTGCGTGTCTTGGTGATATCCCATTTGCCACTCGGTTCGCGTGCAATGCGGCCAGTGCGTTCGGCCTTGTGCATGGTGGTGTCGCTGACGCCAAGGCGTCGCGCCGCGTTGCGACGTGTGGCTCTTCAGTCTTGCGCTTCGGCGGCGATACCCTCGTTGATAACGAAGCCCGTCAGGTAGGGCAGGCCGGCGGGGATGCCCGTCTCGCGGCTGGTGCGTTGCGTGATGCGCCAGCCCATCCATTCCGCGGTGGTCTTCGCAATGGCGTCCGCGAGGCTCGCGCCGTGATGCAGCTGGCTACTCACCCCATCCGCGAAGTGGCGCCCGTAGCGGCTGTCGAGAAAGGCGCGGACCGAGGCGGGATCCGTGCTGGTCGCGTTGTGGATTGCGGTGAAAGCAATCGGCCAAGCTTGCTACGCGTGCTCGCGCATGGTGCCCCAGAAACCCCAGTCTTGGTTTTCGGTGGGAAGGATCGTACTCATCTGTTTGTCTCCGTCATCGGCGGGGGAAATCCCCTGCGCGTGACAAACCATTCGCGCTGTGATGCGGGCTGAGCCAAGCGAAATAGAGCGTTATTTCATTGCTATGATTCAGGCGTTTTGATCATGATGTGAGGGCCAAATGGCAGCACCATTCGGCCCTCGCTTTCGCTTATCGGCTGCGCTTTCTGCTGCGTTTGGCTGCTGCTTGGCCGGCGGCGTAGGCTTCCGCAAGCGAATTGCGGATGGACCAGACGGCGACATCGTGGAAATCGAGCGCATCGCGGTTTCTGGTTTCCAGCGTTTCAACCGAGGGCATGTGCCGCTTGGCGATTTCGAGGAAAAGCTGTTCGGTTGAGGGGGTATCATTCATCTTGGTCTCCTTGCTGTGGTGCTGGGAAGTTTCCCTGCGCCTGAGAGACCATTCGCGCTGTAGCGGTGGGCGAGCAAAGCGACTTAGATAACTCAGTTCTTTAATCTATCACAATGGAATTCGATAGCTAAGATATGCTGGAGTTTTTAGAGTAAGGCTATGCATGATGGCAAGCCACCAATCCTTCGTTCCCACTAGCCTCTAAACGCGGTCGCTCTGCCCGACAAAGCTCTGTCGCCTTGTGGCAACGCGGGTGAAAGGCACATCCAGATGGCGGAGAAAGTGGAGATGGTAATTCACCGCGAATAAGCTTGAACGTCACGCCAATGTTTCCAGAAAGTGAAAGCTTTGGAACGCTATCTAGCAATGCTTGCGTATAAGGATGCTGAGGCGTTGAATAAAGCGTCTCTGCTTCTGCTAGCTCAACAATGCGCCCCAGATACATAACGGCAACCCGATCACTGACATGGCGGACAACGGAAAGATCATGGCTAATGAAGATCGTCGTCAGACCAAATTCCTGACGCAACTCAAGAAACAGATTAAGGATTTGCGCCTGAATTGAAACGTCCAGCGATGCCACGGGTTCATCGCAGATCAGCACTTCTGGCTGCATGGCCAAGGCGCGCGCGATGGCAATACGTTGACGCTGCCCGCCGGAAAACTGATGTGGGAAACGCGTAGCATAAGCGGGATCCAGCCCGACCTTTGCGAGCCATTCTACCGCAAAGCTGGTGGCTTCGCTGCGAGTGATCAGGCCATGGGTGATCGGCCCTTCGGTGATGGTTTCACCAACGCGCCGCCGTGGATTGAGTGACGCAAAGGGGTCCTGAAACACGGTCTGAATACGCGTTGTAGTCTTGCGCCCGGCCTGCATCGGGGGCACGCCACTCAGGCGTATTGCGCCTTCGCTTGGCTCGAGAATGCCCGCCAGCATACGGCCAAGGGTTGATTTGCCGCAGCCGGATTCACCAACCAAACCGAGCGTCTCGCCACGATGTACGGCAAGCGTCACATCAGTCACCGCCAAAACTGGCCGGCGGTCCAGCTCGGCGCCGAATAGGCCGGCGAGGCGGTCGCCCAGCGTCACATGCGGGCTGAAACGGCGCGAGACATTCTCCGCTGTCAAAATCTCAGTCATGCGGGAGCCTGCAGTGGATGATGGCAAAAGGCTCCGTGGTGCTGGTCACCGACCGCTGGCGGTTCCGATCGGCAAAGGTCATCCGCATGCGCGCACCGCGGGGCAAAGGGACAGCCAGGCGTCACATGAAGCGGTGAGGGTGTGCTACCCGGAATCTGCCTGAGTTTTTGTCCCGGATCAGCCATGGCGGGTAGGCTATCCAGCAGCCCGCGCGTGTAAGGATGCAAGGGTGCCCGTAATACATCTGAAACCGGACCGAATTCTACAATGCGACCCAAATAAAGCACGATCACGCGATCGGCCAGGGAAGACACAACGGCGAGATCATGGCTGATCCAAATCAGCGCCGTGCCGCTTTCCTGCGCGAGTGTCTTCATCTCAGCCAGGATTTGCGCCTGGATGGAAACATCCAGTGCTGTGGTCGGTTCATCTGCGATGATCAATTCTGGTTCATGCAGCAGCGCGATGGCAATCGCCACACGTTGGCGCATGCCGCCGGAAAATTCATGCGGATAGGCGTTCAGTCGTGTTGCAGCATCCGGAATGCCTACCCGCGCGAGGCTTCGTTCGGCCAGCGCTAAGGCCGCCCCCTGACCCGTGCCACCATGCGCCTGCACAGCCATCACCATCTGCTGACCGATGGTCAGAACTGGGTTCAAGGTAGCCGCTGGGTCCTGAAAAATCATCGCGATCCGCTTACCGCGCAGCTTGCGCATTTCAGCTTGAGACCGCCCCACCAATTCCTGCCCCTGAAACACTACGGAACCACCTGTGATCCGCCCTGGTGGGTCAAGCAGCCCTATCAAGGAAAAGCCAGTAACCGATTTGCCGGAACCGGATTCACCGACAAGGCCAAGTATTTCGCCGCGTTCAAGCGTGAAGGATATGCCATCCACTGCCTTGATCGTGCCGGCGCGTGTTTCGAAATGCGTACGCAGATCGCGCACCTGAAGCAGCGCCTTGGTCATCGGCGTAGCCTTGGATTGAACTGGTCGCGCAATTGATCACCCACGATATTGATAGCTACAATCAGCAGGATCAGCGCAATTCCAGGATAGACCGAAATCCAGGTCCGCCCGCTCATCATATACTGGAAGCCATTGGCGATCAGCATGCCGAGCGAAGGTTCTGTCGGCGGCAGGCCAAGGCCCAGAAAGGAAAGTGTCGCTTCCAGCGAAATCGCATTGGCAATCTGCACCGTACCAACAACAATCAAGGGCGGCATGCAATTTGGCAGCAAATGCCGGAGCACAATGCTGCGCCCAGGCAGCGGCGTGGCGCGTGCGGCTTCGATATAATCCTTCTGCCGTTCCGCTGTTGCCGCGCCATAAGCCGTGCGTGCGAAATAGGCATATTGCGCGGTGACCAAGGCGATGATCAGCGGTACCCTGCCTTGACCCAGCATCGCAACCAGCACAAGCGCGAGCAGAATGGCAGGGAAGGACAATTGAAGATCAACAAGCCGCATGATCCCCTGTTCGATCTTGCCGCCGATATTTGCCGCCATAATGCCAAGACTAGTGCCTAGGCCAAAGGCAACCGCACCAGCCGCAACCCCCATCTGCAAGGAAATGCGAAGACCATAGAGAATGGCCGAGAACAAATCTCGCCCCTGTGCATCCGTCCCGAGCCAATGGACATAGCCACCAGAACCAACAAAGCCCGGCGGGCGGCGCGCATCCCGCAAATTGAGATTGGCAAGATCATAAGGGTCCTGCGGCGTAATCAGCGGTGCGGCAAGCGCCGCCGCTACAATCAGCACCACCACTGCAAGGGCCAACGTGGCTATCCAGTTTTCCCGATATTCCCGCCAAAACTGCGCCATCACACACGCCTTCCCCGTCTGAGGCGCGGATCCAGCACGGCATAGGTCAGGTCAACCACCAGGTTGATGGTGACAAACAGAAACGCCACCAAGATCAGATAACCGACCATAACTGGCCGATCGAGCGAGGTGATCGAATCAATGATCAGCTTGCCGACACCTGGCCAGGAGAAGATCGTCTCCGTCACCACGGCAAAAGCAAGCGTGGAGCCGAATTCCAGGCCGAAGACGGTCACCAAGGGAATAGAGATAAGGCGTAGCACATGCCGCCGCAGAATGGTGAAATCGGTAAGCCCCGCGGCGCGGGCGAATTTCACCGTATCTGTGAGCATAATCTCACGCGTGCCAGCACGCGACAGGCGGATCAGCATGGCAAGCTTGAACAGGCTGAGATTGAGCGCCGGAAGTAACAGGAAGCGCAGCCCATCCCAAGTGAGGAATGACCATCCAACGCCAAAGATTTCTACCGTCGGCCCGCGATCACCAGCCGGTAGCCAATCAAGATTGACCGCGAATGTCAGGATAAGGATCAGACCTACCCAGAAGGTCGGCACCGAAAACCCCAAAACGGATACCGCCATGATGGTCTTGGAGACAGGGCTTTCCGGCCGATAGCCAGCATAAATACCAAGCGGGATGCCGATGAAGGCACCGATCAGCACCGAAGTTAGCGCCAATTCCAATGTTGCCGGCAGACGGCTCAGCACCAAGTGCAGCACCGGGATATTCAGCACAAAGCTCCGCCCCAGATCGCCCTGCAACAGCCGGCCCAGAAAGGCCAGATATTGCCGCCAAAGTGGCTGATCCAGGCCGTAATGGCGAATGGTCGCTTCCCGAATATCCTGGGTCGCATCCGGGGAAATCAGCACGTCAATCGGATTCCCGATGGCATAGACGCCAAGAAAGACAAGCGCCGACATGGCCAGCATGACGAAGCCAGACTGAATGACGCGTTGAATGATATACCCAAGCATTGCTTGCGATTATCGGGCATTTGACAGCAAGCGCAAGCTATTCCTAGCATGCTTATCACAGAGCGCTGATGGAGAATGGACATGCGTTGGAATTACCGTCGCTTTGCTTTGGCGACAGTCGGCATGGCCTGCATGGCCGGTGTGGCTTCTGCCCAGACCCTCACCATGGGCGTGATTGCGGGGCCGGAGAGCATTGACCCGCATTTCACCGCAACAGGCACCCATTCCGAAGCGCTGAAGCATGTCTTCGACACGCTGACCCATTCCGGTGACAATCTACAGATCGAACCAGGCCTTGCGGAATCCTGGCGCATTGTGGATCCCACCACTTGGGAATTTCGCCTGCGCCGCGGGGTCAAGTTCCATGATGGGTCGGACATGACCGCGGAAGATGTTGCTGCTTCCATCAGGCGCATGCAGCAATTGTCGGGGCCGAATCCAACCCGGATCTACGTGCGCCGCGTGCAGGAAATCCGCATCATTGATCCGCACACCATCCAGATCGTCACTGATGGCCCGGCACCGACGCTGCCCAATGATTTCATCCGGCTTTTCATCACCTCTGCCCGCGCCACCGCCGGCCTGACGCCGGAAAACGCCAATGAGGTCTTCAATAGCGGTCGCGCGGCGATTGGCACCGGGCCTTATCGGTTTTCCTCCTGGACCCCGCGTGAGCAATTCGCGGTGGAACGCAGCGATAATTACTGGGGCAGTCGTCCGGCCTGGGGCCGCGTAGTGCGGCGTGAAATCTCCAACCCCGCCGCGCGCGTGGCGCAGCTTCGCACCGGCCAGGTTGATATGATTGTGCGCGTGCCGGCCGCCGATGTCTCGACCCTTGAACGCGACCGCAATATCAATGTGCTGAAGGCCGAGACAGTCTATGTCTTCAACTTGGCGCTCGATCAACGTGAGCCAACGCCGCAAGTCACCGCCCGCGATGGGGCGCGCCTGGCTGCGAATCCCTATCGCGATGCGCGTGTGCGGGAGGCGATTGACCTTGCCATTGACCGACGCGCGCTCGCGGAAATTGCCATGGAAGGGCTTGGCTCTCCGGTCAGCCAGATGGTGACACCGGGTATCTTCGGCTTCAATCCGGCGCTGACCATCCCGACCACCAACATTAATCGCGCGCGGCAGCTTTTGACTGAAGCGGGCTATCCCAATGGTTTTCGTATGGTGCTGAATTTCACCAATAACCGCCTGCCTGGTGATGCGGGTGTTGGCGCGGCGATGACGCAAATGCTGGCGCGTATTGGCCTTGAAGTGCAGGCGGCCGGTCAGCCGGCGGCGGTGATCTTCCCGGCGCGCGCACGGGGCGAGCTTTCCAACATTATGGCCGGTTGGGGCACCCTTACTGGGGAGGCGAATTACTATTACGCCGCCAATGCACATTCCAATAACGCGCAGCTTCGCCTTGGTGCCTTCAATTGGATTGGCTTTTCCGATCCAGAAATTGATCGCCTGATCCAGGCCGCCAATGTTGAGTTGGATGAGAAGAAGCGCGAAGCCCTGCTGCAACAGGTTGGTGCGCTTTGGAATGAAAAGCGCGTTGTCATTCCCTTGGCCGCGGTTGCTTCCGCCTGGGCCATGCGGCGTGATCGCGTAACACTCCGCGTTGGTCGCAGTGATGAGGAAACCTATGCCTGGGATATAAGCCCAGTCAGTCGCTAAGCGCGAAGCTCCGGATCATGCGCATCGCGGATATGAATTGGATGCAGGTGGAAGCTTACCTCCGCCATGATGATCGCTGCGTATTGCCCTTTGGCAGCACCGAACAGCATGCGCAGCTTTCGCTTTGTGTGGATGCGATCTTGGCCGAAAAAGTGGCTGTGGAGGCAGCGGAGCCTCTCGGCATTCCAGTCTATCCCGCCATGCCTTTTGGTCTTGCGCCCTATTTCGCTGCCTTCCCGGGCAGCATTTCGCTCAAGGTGGAAACCCTTCTGGCGGTGGCGCGTGACCTGATTGAAAGCGTGGCGCGTGCGGGCTTTCGCCGCATTTTGATTGTCAATGGCCATGGCGGTAATGCGCCTGTCGGTGCGTTGGCCTTGCAGATGATGACAGAAAATCCTGCGCTTTCGATAAAATTCCATAATTGGTACAATCAGTCCAAGACTTGGGACACTGCCATGGCCATTGATCGTTCCGGCAGTCACGGCAATTGGATGGAAAACTTCCCCTGGACGCGGCTCGCCAACGCCCCATCGCCTTCTGGTTCCAAGCCCGGGGTAGACACGGCGCTGATGAAGGCGAGCCCACCTGCCAAGGTGCGTGACATGCTGGGCGATGGTTCCTTCGGCGGAGAATGGCGCAAGCCGGATGAGGATATGCTGCGCCTTTGGAGCGCAGGTGTTGCGGAAACCCGCGCCGCGTTGGAGGGGCCATGGCCGACCCGATAGTCATTTGGGGTGCTGGCGCGATTGGCGGCACGCTTGGTGCACATCTGGCGCGTGCGGGGCATGAGGTGCTGCTGGTGGACACCTTGGCCGAGCATGTCGAAGCCTGTCGCACCAAGGGCTTGACCATATCCGGCCCGGTCACCGAATTCACGCAAATCATCCCAGCCGTCACCCCGGATGAACTCACGGGCCGCTATTCGCGCATTGTGCTCGCGGTCAAGGCACAGGCTACCAAGGCAGCTTTGCCCATTCTAGCGCCCCATCTTGCGTCGGATGGCTTTGTCTTTTCTGCGCAGAATGGCTTGAACGAACTGGAAATCGCTGAGGCCGTTGGCGCTGAACGCACCATGGGCTGCTTTGTCAATTTCGGTGCTGATTGGCACGCGCCGGGGCAGATTCTCTTTGGTAATCGCGGCGCCTTTGTGGTCGGTGAGATTGATGGCGCAATCCGCGACCGCACCCGCGCGATGCATGCCATCTGCCAATCCTTCGAACCGGACGCGATTTTAACCACCGATATCTGGTCCTATCTGTGGGGTAAGATGGCCTATGGCGCCATGCTATTCGCCACCGCGCTGAACCATGATTCCATGAGCGAGAACTTCGCTGATACGCGCCGCATGCCCGCTTGGCTCGCTTTGGGGCGAGAGGTGGCGGCGACCGCGCTTGCCCGCGGTGTGACCCCT
>CAMCHA010000002.1 GCA_945874515.1 Asaia bogorensis | reverse complement strand
GCGCCGCTGATTTCCAGATCAAGACCTATGGCCCGAAGCTGATCCGGGGCAGCCAGAGCGCCATTTCCGGGAAGGCAATCAGCAGCGCCGTCATCACCACCATGGCGATAAAGAAAGGCACGGTGCCTTGGAACACCTCGGCAATCGTGCCTTCGCGCCGCACAGCCTGAATGACGTAAAGTGTCATGCCAACAGGCGGCGAGATCAATGAAATCTCGCACATCAGCACAATGAAAACACCGAACCAGACAGGATCAATGCCGGCGGCGACAATCACCGGGAATACAATGGGCACGGTGCCCACCAGCATGGGCAGGGTTTCAAAGAAAATGCCCAGCAGCAGGTAGAATACCGTCAGCGCGATAATCAGTTCCAGCGGGCTGGCGCCAATGCTGGTGGCAAAAGCGCCAAGCGCGGGTGTCACGCCAAGCAGACCCATGACGAAGTTCAGATAGAAGGCAACGGCCAGGATCAGCATGCTCATCGCGGTCAGATTGGCGGTGGCGACAAAGCAATCATGCAGCATGCGGAAATTGAGCCGGCCATAAAACGCTGCAATCGGCAAGGCAGCCACCACCGCAAGGGCGGCGCTTTCCGTCACCGTTGCCCAGCCTGTGTAGATGGACCCCATGATGATGCCGAAAATCACCAAGGGCGGCAGCAAATCCACCAGGCGCTTCAGCCTTTCCCGCAGCGGATCGACCGTTTCCTTCTGCCGCACTAAATCTGGCCGGACCAGAGCGATCAGGATAATGGTGCCCATGAACAGCACCGTCATCACAATGCCCGGCACCACGGCGGCGGCGTAAAGCTGCCCGACGGAGGTATTGGTCATGGCGCCATAGACAATCAGCGCAATCCCGGGCGGGATCAGATTGCCAAGCGAAGCGCCGGCCGCGATAGAACCCAACACCAGGCGCGTATCATAGCGGCGCTTGCGGAAGGAAGGCAGCGCCACGGTTGAAATCGTCGCAGCCGTGGCCACGGAAGAACCGGACACGGCGGAGAACACCGCAGATGCGCCGATATTCGTGTGCAGCAAGCCACCGGGCAGAAAATTCAGCCAATCCGCCAGTGATCGATAAAGCCGATCCGTCGAACCAGACCGCACCAGGATTTCACCCAGCAGAATGTAAAGCGGGATGGAAAGCAGCACGTAATCTTCCATGGCACCCCAAAGCTGCGTGCCAAAGGCCGCGACTAAGGGCGGGCCGAGGTATAGCGCAGCGCCCAGTAGAGCGGTCAGGAACATCGCCACAGCCACATGCAGGCCCAAAAACAGGAAGCCGATCAGCAGCAAAAAGCCGATGCTGGCTTCGGTAATGCCGATCATGGCTGCTTGCCTTCGCGTTCCAGGATGGTGCCCATTTCTGCTTCGATTTCCTCATCCAGCGTCAGCGGCCCGTAGAATAGATTGAGCCGCACGCGGTCTGACAGCAGCAACCAAAAGGCATGGGCGGCCATGGCGCCGGCGGAAAGCGCAAACAGCAAAAGCCCAATCATCCAGGCGCCCTGCGGCAACCACAGCGGTGTTTGCAGCGGCGAATTGGCGTGCGCCTGGAATTCGATGCTTTCTTCAAGCACTGACCAGCCGCGCCAGGCGCCGTAAATCGCCATGCCGGCCAGCAAGCCATAAGCCAGCGTATTCAACACGGCCCGCAGCAGGGCCGGCATGCGCCCCAGCAGAAAATCCACCCGCGTATGCGCCTTGATCATCAGCGCTGAGGCAAAACCAAAGGCCGAGACAATTGCCGTGGTATAGCCGCCGATTTCATCCACCCCTTGCAGTGATATGGAAAAGAATTTGCGCAGCAGGATTTCCGCGACCGTCAGGAAGGACAGCGCAATCAGCCACCAACCCGATAAAATGGCGAGAAATCGGGCAGGTGGCGCGAAAAAGCGGCTGACCGGGTTGGGGTCTTGGGTCATCATGGGCAACAGGGCCTTATTTAGAACTGCCGGCCCGTGCTGGCGCACCGGTTGCTTGGCAATTGCCGCGCGGTGTTGCACAGAGACTGCGCCTTGGCAAAACTCGAAGCTTCTGGCCGAAAGGTTCGCAAGGACCATGCCGGCCTTTTTGGGAGACCTGAATATGCGCACCCCCCTTTCCCTGCTTGGCGCGGCCTTTGGCGCCTTGCTCGCTGCTGCTCCGGCCCTGGCGCAAAGCCCAATCCAACTGCGTGTGGCGGGGCATTTCACCTCCAACTCCCGCCATACGGAGGGTATTGAACGGCCCTTCTTCACCGGCCTTGGTCAGACCACGGGCATCAATTTGGCCATTACCTTCAACCCGATGGACCAAGTTGGTGCCGCCGCGCCGGATGCGCTGCGCCATCTGCGCAATGGCACCTTTGATGTCATGAGCGTCTTGATCGGCCAGACCGCGCGTGATGAGCCCTTTATTGATTCGCTCGATCTGATCGGCGTTTCCACGACTTTGGAAGAAACGCAACAAGCCATCGCCGGCGGGCGGGAAGCGCTGGATCGGCGCTTGCAGGAACGCTTCAACGCCAAGGTCATGACATTATGGCCCTTCGGCGCGCAGATGTTTTTCTGTAATCGCCCGGTTGCTTCGATGGGCGATCTGCGCGGCTTGAAGGTGCGTTCCTACACGCCCACCATGTCGGCGCTACTGCAATCGCTGGGTGCCACGCCGGTGACCTTGCAGCTTTCCGAAACCTATCAGGCTTTGCAGCGTGGCACGGTGGAATGCGGCATTACCTCCGCCACTTCCGCCTATACGGCGAATTGGGGCGAAGTTATTCGCACCATCCTGCCGGTGTCGTTGGCTTCTGGCGTGCAGGGGCACTTCATGTCACTGGCGGCCTGGCGGCGCTTCAGCCCGGAACAGCAGGCCGCACTCACGCGCTCTTTTGCTGATCTGGAAAAGCAGATGTGGGATTTGGCGCGCACCGCAAGCAATGAGGCCTTCGCCTGCTTCCAGGGCCAGGATGCCTGCACCACGCGCAAATTCAATGTGCAGGTCGTGACACCCCCGGCGGAAGATGAACGCCGCGTGCGTGAAGCGGTGACTGCCGTTGTGCTGCCCAGCTTCCGCGATAGCTGCAACCGTGTTTGGGCGGATTGCGCGCGGATTTGGAATGACAGCATTGGCAAGGCGCGCGGTTACACCATTCCCTGATATGGCAGCCGGCTTCGCCATACCGCGCCTTGGGCAAGGGACCTGGGGCATGGGTGAAGATCGCTCGCGGTGCGCGGCGGAAGCCGATGCGCTGCGCGCGGGGCTCGATCTTGGCGTGTCATTGATCGACACTGCCGAGATGTATGGCGAAGGCGGGGCCGAGGAAGTGGTGGGCGATGCCATTGCGGGGCGGCGCGATGGGGTGTTCATCGTCTCCAAAGTCTATCCGCATAATGCGTCGCGGCGCGGTGTGGTGGCGGCGTGTGAACGCAGCCTGAAGCGGCTGCGCATTGAAACCATTGATCTCTATCTGCTGCATTGGCGCGGTTCCGTGCCCTTGGGGGAAACCGTCGCGGGGTTTGAAGCGCTGCGCCAGGCCGGCAAAATCCGGCGCTGGGGCGTTTCAAATCTTGATCAGGATGATCTGGAAGAATTGGGAGCCGCACTTGCCGATTGCGCGACGGATCAGGTGCTTTACAGCCTTGAAAATCGCGGTGCCGAATTTGATCTGCTGCCCTTTTGCGCTGAACGCGCCATGCCGGTGATGGCCTATTCCCCCGTGGGGCAGGGCGGGCGGATGCTGCGCAACCAGGCGCTTGCCGCAGTTGCGGCGCGGCATGGCAAAAGCCCCGCGCAAATCGCCATTGCCTGGACGTTGCGCCAGCCTGGCGTGGTCAGCATCCCCAAGGCCGCGAAGCTTGCCCATGTGCGGGAAAACGCCGCAGCGCGGGAGATTGTGTTGAGCGCTGATGATATCGCGGCCCTTGATGAGGCCTTCCCGCCGCCGCGGCGCAAGCGACCCCTGGCAATGCTGTGAGGGCGTGACCCGTTTAGCCGGGCCACGCCATCAGAATGTAGTTATTCGAAACGATCTATTCCGGGGGCAATTGCGCCTCAGCGGCAGCGGCTGGCGCGCTGGTTTCCTTTGGCGCAGCTTCACGAGACCCGGCAGCGCCGGAACGCAGCACCACCATCAGCTTTTCAATCGCGGTTGCCTTGTCGCAGCGGTCAATCGCCGCGGCTTCGGCGGCCAGCCGGTCAAGCGCCAATTCATAGATTTGGCGTTCGCTGAAGGATTGGTCTGGCTGGCCGGCATTGCGGAACAAGTCGCGCACCACTTCGGCGATTTGCACAGGATCACCAGAATTGATCTTCGCCTCATATTCCTGCGCACGGCGGGACCACATGGTGCGCTTGATGCGCGCGCGGCCCTTCAGCGTATCCATGGCCGGCTGGAAGCTTTCCGTGGTGCACAGCTTGCGCAGGCCCGAGGATGACGCCTTGTTCACCGGCACACTCAGCTTCATGCGGTTTTCTTCAAAGGTCACTTCAATGACCTGCAAGGAATAACCAGCGGCCTCTACCGTGCGGATGCCCTGCACCGTGCCCACGCCATGGGTTGGGTACACAACGTAATCGCCTGTCTTGAATTCCTGTTTCGGGGCAGGGGGCGGTTTGGGCGAAGAAGATGACATTTGCATTCCATGACGAGGCGGGCCTCCGCCAGGCGGGCGCATTCCCATCTGGACATTCGGGCGCATGGTGGGCGGTGGCGGAGAAAGCGGTGAAATACTGGGCGGTGGCGCCGGGCGTGGCGCCGGTGCCGGGGTAGGCAGGGTCACCATGGCAATGCCAGGCACTTGCACAAGCGCAGGCCGGCTTGGTGCTTCCGGCGCTGGGCTCGGCGCTTCCTGAAGGCCAGTCTTGGCAGGTACAGATTCTGCCTCGGCTGCGGTTGCGGGCTTCGCCTTGGGTTTGGCGGCGGGCTTGGCGGCTGCGGGCGCAACAGTCTGGGCAGGCGCCTCAGTCACCAGTACCGCGGGCTTCGCTGCCGGTTTCGCGGACTTCGGTGGCGCGGCTGGCTTGGCGACTACCTCGGTCATTGGCGCCGCAGGCTTCGCGCCAGGCGTTTCGGCCTTGGCGGGCAAAGGGGGCTTGGCGCTTGGTGGCGGCAACGTTTGCTTGGCCGCAGCTGGGGCAGCTGCTGGCTTGGCAACGGGCTTGGGCGCGGGCTTGGCGATTGCCTTTGGCGCGGGTTTGGCCGCTGCTTTAGGCGCCGGTGTGGCCTTGGCGGGCGCGGCGGCCTTGGCTACGGGCTTTGGCGCGGGTTTGGCCGCAGGCTTGCTGGCTGGCTTACTGGCTGGCTTGCTGGCCGGCTTGGCTGCAGGCTTCGCGCTTGGCTTTGCCGCCGCTTTGGTCACTGGCTTCTTCACAGGTTTCGGCGCCGCCTTCTTGTTGGGCTTCGTGGTCGCCTTTGCCGTGGCGGAGGATTTCTTTACAGTCGGCTTTGCGGCCGGTTTAGCCTTGCTGGCGGGCTTCTTTGCCGCGGGTCGGGCCGGCTTGGCGCTGCCTTTGGCAGGCGCCTTGGACACTGGTTTGCGTGTCATGAAAATGGGACTCCCAACACAGAACCCGGATCAGCGCGATCCGGTTGAGAATGCAGATCATCATTCCAGGCAGACACCTGGACCGAACCAGTTGCTGGAATGAAGAATCAAATATGTAACACAAAAATAGCTTCGGGTCACCCGCCAAGCAGCGAATGCGGGCGGAATTCATGACCGTTCCGGTCAGATATGGGCGCCCTTATGGCGAAACACAGCTCAGGGCTTGCCGGGATTGGGGCTGAGCAGCGCCTTTTTGCCCGGCTTATCCTTCCAATCATCGGCGTCCGCCGGCGCTTCGCCCTTGCGGGTGATATTGGGCCATTGCTGGGCGTAATCCCGGTTGAGTTCTACCCACGGGGTCGCCTTGTCATCGCTATCGGGCAGAATCGCCTCGGCCGGGCATTCCGGTTCGCAGACGCCGCAATCAATGCATTCATCCGGGTGGATCACCAGCATGTTTTCGCCGACATAGAAGCAGTCCACCGGACAGACTTCCACGCAATCCATGTATTTGCAGTTTATGCAATTTTCGCTGACAACATAAGTCACTGGCGCGATTCCCTGGTGCTGAGCCTGTCCACAACCTAGCCCAAAATGGCCGCATACAGGGAATTAGACAAGGTGGCTTGACGCATAGGTGTCTCGCGTCAGGTGATAACCTCATAAAGCCCCTGCGCCTCAGTGGCCGGGCCGCGCCTTTCGGCCAGGGACAGCACGCGCCAAAGAATGATCTGCCCCGAAGCACCCTGGCCCACCGCCAGCGTCAGCACATCACCTGGCCGCAGCTTGGCATGGGGCTTGTCGGTCGGCAGGCGATTGATGCGCACCAAGCGCTTTTCCACCAACCGCGCGCATTCAGCCCGCGTCTTGCGGAAGCGCGCGCACCAGAGCCAGGCATCCAGCCTTTGATAATCCCGCCCTTCCGCCTCCGCCGCCACCGCCCCCCGCTCAGTCCTTTTTGAGCTTCAACGCGGCGAGCACCGCAAAGGGGCTATCGGGGCGCGGCATGGCGGGGAGCGCCACGCGATCTTCCCGTGGTGGCCGAGGGCCGCGCGGGCGGTCATTGCCGCCCTTGTTACCGTAATGCTGGCGCTGCTGCTGTTGCCCGCCATCGGGTTTCGGGCGGCGATCCGGGCGCTGATCCGGCCGGCGTTCCGGGCGCTGCTGTTCGGGCGGCGCCTGTTCTGGCGTGGCGCCCTCAGCCGCAGTGGCTTCGGCCGGCTTCTCGTCGCGCTGGCGCTGATCCGGGCGCGGGCCGCGCCGTTCGGGGCGCCGGTCATCGCGGCGCGGGCCTTGTTCTTCGCGCTGCTGCTGGCGAGGCTGTTGGCGCGCCTCGAAGCGGGGCGCGCGCTGCTGGCCAATCCGCGCGGGCGCCGGCGGGCCAAATTGCTTTTCATCTTCTGTGTCGGCCGGGATCAGCCGGAAGCCCATGGCATCCAGAACCGGGCCAAGGTTTTCGCCCTTGATCCCCAAGCGGCTAGCCAAATCCCCCGGCAAAAGTGCGGGCGCCTTGCGCGTCAGGTGCCCCAATTCGCCGGCGATGCGTTCCGCCACATCCAGGCGCATCAGCACAGGCCCAGCCGGCAGCCAGCCCATGGTCTCCGCAAAGCCGCGCGGCCAATCGGCGGGTGGTGCCACCGCGATCAAACCGCCCGAGGGCAGCTTCGGCGTTTCAATGCCACGCAACAAGGACCAAAGCTGCGCGCGCAAAGCCATGGCGCGCGGCTTCAGCGCTTCCGGCACGTAAAGCGCATAGCGCCCGGCACGAATGCCAATGCCCTTCAATTTCTGGCGGAGATCAGGGCGGATTTCACTATCCGTCCGCCCCAAGGCCAAGCCCAATTCCTCACGCAACCGAAAGGCCGGGCCGCGCAGCGTGTTATCCTCGGCGGCTTTTTCTTCCGCCGTGAAAATCGCACCCAGATCGCGTTTCACCAAAGCCTCAATCCAAGTGGCCAACCGCGCGCGGATGCGTTCGCGCTGCGCGCCATCCAGGAACTCAGAAGGCAGTACTTCAATCAGCGGCTTGCCGGGTTCAGAACCGGGCTTGAGCTTCGCCACTTCCGCGATATCGCCAAGCCCCGCCGGCATATTGGGCGCATGGGAATAGGCCCAGGTCACACCATGCTGCGGCGTCAGCGCAAACGCCTCATCCTTCGATGTTTCCAGCATGGAAACGCGGCGCGGAATTTCCGCGCCCAAAGCACGGCGCGCGGCGCGCAGCACTACGCGGCGTTCTTCTTCCTTTACCGTCGCGCCATCGGGTTCAAACAGGAAGCCCTTCACATGGCCGACAGGATGGCCTTCCACCACCACTTCCCCACGCCGCGTGACGGCGGAAAGCAATTCCTCATCGCTTTCATCGAGCGCGCGAATCAGATGCGCCGCGCGGCGGTCCACAAAGCGCGCGGTCAGGCTTTCATGCAAAGCGTCGGAGACCATGTCTTCCACGCGCCGCGCTTCGGCCTGAAGCTCCGCCGCATTATTCAGCCAATCGGCCCGCGCCGCGACATAGGCCCAGACGCGAATGGCCGAAAGCCGCGCCATCAGCGTATCAAGATCACCTTCCGCCATGCCAAGCTGGGCAAGGGATGAGGCCACCCAATCGCTCGGCAACCGGCCTTCACGCGCCAAATGCGTAAAAATGCGCGCGCAAATCCGGGTATGGCTGTCATCTGCCAGCTTGCGGAAATCCGGCACCTGGCAGGCTTCCCACAGCAAGCGCACGCGCGATGCGGTATCGGCCAGGCTGCGAATTTCTTCTTCCCGCACCAGCATGGATAGCGTGATGTGGTCCACCGCATCATGGCCCTTGGCAAGACCAGGCAAAGGCGCCGACGCACCAAGACTATCGAGCAGTGTCTCGACCGAAGAAAAATCCAGATCCGAATTGCGCCAGGCGAGCGTCTTCAGCGGTTCGAACGCATGCGTTTCGATCTGGGTGATGATTTCATCATCCAGTATCGGCGCATCCGCCGTGGTGCCGAAAGTGCCATCGCGCATACCACGCCCTGCGCGCCCCGCGATTTGCGCGATTTCTTGTGCGGTCAGGGCACGTGGCTGATGGCCATCAAACTTATTCAGCGCGGCCAGCGCCACATGGTCCACATCCATATTGAGGCCCATGCCGATCGCATCCGTCGCCACCAGGAAATCCACTTCCCGGTTTTGATAAAGCGCCACTTGCGCATTGCGTGTGCGCGGCGAAAGCCTTCCCATCACCACGGCGCAACCGCCACGCCGGCGGCGCACGGCTTCGGCAATGGCGTAGACTTCCTGCGCGCTGAAGGCGACAATGGCGGAACGCGCCGGCAGGCGTGACAGCTTGGCGGGGCCGGCATAGCTGAGCTGCGAAAGTCGTGAGCGGGTTTCGATTTCAGCGCGCGGAATCAAGCGGCGCAGCAAAGGCGCGATGGTCTCAGCACCCAGGAACATGGTTTCCACCATGCCGCGCGCATTCAACAGCCGATCGGTGAAGACATGGCCGCGATCAGGGTCTGCGCAAAGCTGGATTTCATCAATGGCGAGGAATTCCACTGGCCGATCTAGCGGCATCGCTTCCACCGTGCAGGCGAAGTACTTTGCCTCCGGCGGGACAATCTTTTCCTCGCCGGTGATCAGGGCAACGTAGCGTTCGCCCTTCATCGCCACCATGCGATCATAATTTTCACGCGCCAGCAGCCGCAGCGGAAAGCCGATACTGCCCGACGCATGGGCGAGCATCCGCTCAATCGCGAGGTGGGTCTTGCCGGTATTGGTCGGGCCAAGAATGGCGCGAACCCTGGGTTCGAACATGCGGGGGTCAATGTCCAAGAAAGTAAAACGCGACGCTCCGTGGCATGACGCGGCGCGCTTGTCCATGGTAGCGGCAACGGGCAGGGTGGCAGGCCTGTGATGAATCCCGCCACCCGCTTCGCCCTGATCTTCGCCGCGCAATTCGCGGCCTTTGGCGTGATGATGCCCTTTCTGCCGCCGCTTTTGCTGGCGCGCGGGCTGACGCCGGCTGATCTTGGCACGGTGCTGGCCGCCGGCAGTGCGCTGAAATTGCTGGCGGGGCCGCTTTTAGGGCGCGTTGCGGATTGGTTGGGTGATCCGCGATTAGTGCTGATTTGTTGTACCGGCGTAGCGGCTATTGTTGCGGCGGGCTTTGGGCTGGTTGGTGGATTTTGGGCGCTACTGCTGCTGAATTTGGCGCTGTCGGCGGCGTTGGCGCCGACCACCGCGCTTGCTGACGCGATGGCGCTACGCGCCGCCCGCGAACCCCCCGGCTTTGATTACGGGCGCGCCCGGGCGGCTGGTTCCGCAAGTTATATCCTGGCTGCGGTGGCCGCCGGCGCGTTGGTGGCCGTGCTTGGCGCGGGGAGTGCTGCTTGGCTGATTGCTGCCATGCTCGGCCTTGGCGCGGCGGCGGCTTTTCTGCTGCCGCGGGCTGAGGGCTTTGGTCGCGGCGGCGCAAGCGGCTTTCGCGCAGCGCTCGCGTTGCCCTGGCTGCGCCGGCTGATGCTGATTGCCGCGCTGATGCAAGGCAGCCATGCGGCCTATTACGCCTTCGGGTCCATCCATTGGCAGGCTTTGGGCTTCAGCGCCGGCGTAATTGGCCTGCTTTGGGGCTGGGGCGTAGTGGCAGAGGTGGCGCTGTTCATGTGGGGGCGCGGCTTGGTGGATAAGCTCGGCGTGCGCGGCCTGATTTTGCTGGCCGCTGGCGCCGGTGTGCTGCGTTGGCCGATCATGGCGGTAAGTGAAAGCCTGCCGCCGGTGATTTTCGCGCAAGCGCTGCATGCGCTGACTTTTGGCGCCATGCATCTGGCGGCCATCAAGCTGTTGCAGGAACGCGTGCCGGGCAGCCTGGGCGGCACGGCGCAAACGCTGCTGGGCGCCGCCGTTGGGGCCATGACGACACTGCTGACCTTGGCCTGCGGGCCTGGCTATGCCGCGCTTGGGGCGGGGATTTTTTGGGCGATGGCTGGGCTTTGTGGGGTGGTCATGGTGTTGGTGGCGGCGGGTAGCCTCAGCCGCGCGTGATTCGCGTGACCACACCGCTTTCGATCAGCGCGGTTGCGTGATGGGCCGCAGCCTTGCGGGTTTTGGGTTTGGCGTTTGCCCATGTGGCTAGTTGGTGCGTTTGATGGGCGTATTGGGTCCGATCTGTTGAGGCGCCACATTGAGTTTTGCCATCAACGATCATGTGCAGTATGCCAACTTCTCCGCATTCTCTATAAGGTTTATGGTAGAACTCAGAAACGATCGAATGCCTTCTGAGAGACTATCAGCATGCGTCAGGTTTCTCAGCCCGGCGTCGGACGCTGGGTGGAACCAACCCAGGCTTCCACCGCGCGGGCCAGGCTGGCGGCGATCAGCGCGCGGTGTTCGGGCTGTCGCAAAGCGGCCTCATCTTCCGGGTCAGAAAGGAAGCCCATTTCCACCAGCACGGAGGGCACTTCCGGCGCCTTCAGCACGATGAAGCCCGCTTCCCGCCTTGGTTTTGGCAGGATGGGCACGGCGCGGGTCAATTCCCGCACCGCCACCCGCGCGAAGCGGGCGGAATCGCCAAGGGTTTCCTGGCGCATCAGGCTCAACAATATCGCCTGCACCTCGGGCGGGACGGACGGCAGGTTAAGGCCACCCGCCAGATCGGCATTGTTTTCGCGCTGCGCGAGGGCTGCGGCAAAAGGATCGCTTGCGGTCTCGGCCAGGGTATAGACACTCGCCCCCTTGGCCCCTGGCGCGGAATCGGCATGGAGCGAGATCAGCAGCGCGGCGTCCCGCGTGCGGGCGAAGGCCACGCGATCAGCCAATGAGATGAATTCATCGCGTTCGCGTGTCATGGCCACGCGGCATGTGCCGCCTTCCTGCAATTTGCGGCGGAGCGCCTGGGCGGCGGCAAGCGTCAGGCGCTTTTCTTCCGTGCCGCGCCGGCCAATGGCGCCAGGGTCATAGCCGCCATGGCCGGGGTCAATTACCACCAGCGGCAGGGCAGGGGCGCTGCCTTGCGCCAAGGGCATGTCCCGGCGCGTAGCAGCTGCGAAGGCCTCAGAACTCGCGGGGGCGATTTCCACCACTAAACGCCCAGCCGGCCCTGACAGGCGGCGCGGCAGGGCAGGGCGCGCCAGATTCAGGCGCAATTCCTTGGCTTCGTCATCAAACAGCGCGCTGGCGACCGGCCCAGCCGAGCCCAACCGCGCCGGGCCCCGCCAGGTCACGCCGGGCAGGGAAAGCAGAAGGCGAGGGGGTTCGGCAAAGGCGCGCCATTCCCAGGAAAGCGGGCCTTCCAGCACCAGGGCAAGCCGTGCCGCGCGGCCTTCGGTGGTGAGGCTGGCCGCACCAATAGAAGCGGCAAGGGCCGGCTGGGCGCCGCCCAAAACCACCCCGCCCAATCTCAGGAAATGTCGGCGCCCTATGCCCATGCTGGTGTTCTTAACGGTCCAAGCCACCCCTGTCATCAGAATCGCTCCATATGACCCTTGTGGCACTGGCAGGGCGGGCCTAAGGTGACGTGCCCCGGCGGCATCCGCTGCGGGCGAGAATTCCGGCGGCATCGCCTGGCGCATGGAGCCCCCAAGGGCATGGTGCGCACCACGATGTTCAGCCCCCCGGCCTCCGGAGCCGCGCCTATGGCGTCGGCTTTGTGGTTTCGCCGGGGAGCAGCCCTTCCTTCTCGCCAGCGCGGCCCGAGGCGCGCGAAAGTCAAAGCCCTTATGGCCATGGCCCCCGTCGCGCCCGCCGTCCCGCCTGCGCCTGTGACCTTCGTTGCTACGATGGTCCAAGGGTTCCCGGGGCAGGATCCAGGTGCGCCCACCCAGGGACCGCTGCGCCGCTTCGGCGCCGGGCCCGCCGAACGAGGTTTTGGCCGTAGCATGCTTGTGCACGCAGCGCCGCATATCCCACTCCGTTCGGGCCTCCCCACGCAATTGCGCCGGCGGCACTGCCGCGGCGCGGAGACTCCACCCCATGACCAAGCGTATGCTGATAGATGCATCCCACCCCGAGGAAACCCGGGTTGTGGTGATGGATGGCAATCGCCTCGACGAATTTGACCTTGAAACAACGCAACGCCGCGCCCTGAAGGGCAATATCTATTTGGCCAAAGTGGTGCGGGTAGAACCCAGCCTGCAAGCGGCCTTTGTGGAATATGGCGGCAATCGCCACGGCTTCCTGGCCTTTGGCGAAATCCACCCGGATTACTACCAGATCCCCGTGGCGGATCGGCAGCGCCTGCTGGATATGCAGGAAGCCGAAGCCCGCGCCGAGGATGATGCTGATCTGGCGCCGGAAAGTGCCATGGACCGCGCCGCCTGGAATGGCGAAAGCAATGAAGCCTGGCAGCCGGGGGAAGACGCCAATGGCGAAGCCCCAGCTTCAGAACCGAATGGCGAAGCGGCACCCGCCGCTGAAGCTTCGGCGGAAGATGCGCCAGAACCCGAAGCCCCTGCCGCCGCTCAGCCGCTTGCGATTGAAAGCGAAAGCGTGAGCGCTGCGCCGGAAGCCACCAGCGATGAAGCGGGCGAGGCCGATTTGGGCCGCGTTGAGGAATTGCCCGCCGAAGAAGACCAGACCCCGCCCGAGACTATTGGCGGTGAAGGCCCGGCCGAGACGGAAGAAGAACGCCGCGAACGCCGCATCCCGCCGCGCTTCCTGCGCCATTACAAAATCCAGGACGTGATTCGCCGCCGCCAGATCATTCTGGTGCAGGTTGTGAAGGAAGAACGCGGCGGCAAGGGCGCGGCGCTGACAACCTATATGTCGCTTGCCGGGCGCTTTAGCGTGCTGATGCCGAATTCCCCGCGTGGTGGTGGCGTTTCACGCAAGATCACCTCCGCTACTGATCGCAAGCGGCTGCGCGAAGTGATGGATGATCTGCAATTGCCGCAGGGCATGTCGCTGATTGTGCGCACCGCCGGCGCGCAACGGCCAAAGCCCGAAATCCAGCGCGATTGCGAATATCTGCTGCGGCTTTGGGACGGCGTCCGCGAACGCACCTTGGCTTCCACCGCGCCCGCTTTGATTTATGAGGAAGCGGATCTGATCAAGCGGTCCATCCGCGACGTTTATGGCCGCGACATTGATGAGGTGATGGTGGAAGGCGATGGTGCCTTCCAGCAGGCGCGTGAATTCATGCGCATGCTGATGCCATCGCACGCGAATAAGGTGCGGATGCACCGTGATGCCGTGCCGCTTTTCGCGCGCCATAATGTTGATGCCCAATTGGATGCCATGCATTCGCCCGTGGTGCAGCTGCGTTCCGGCGGGTATATCGTGATCAATCAGACTGAAGCTTTGGTTGCGATTGACGTGAATTCGGGCCGCGCCACGCGTGACAGGCATATCGAAGACACGGCGCTCCGCACCAACATGGAAGCGGCGGATGAAATCGCGCGCCAGCTTCGCCTGCGCGATCTGGCCGGGCTGATAGTGATTGATTTCATTGATATGGAATCAAACCGCAACAATGCCATGGTGGAAAGGCGGATCAAGGAATCGCTCCGCCACGACCGCGCGCGCATCCAGGTGGGGCGGATAAGCCATTTCGGCCTGCTGGAAATGAGCCGCCAGCGCCTGCGCCCTTCCATCGCGGAACAGACCTTCATCACCTGCCCGCATTGCCTGGGCCGCGGCACGATTCGCGGCGTGGAAAGCAGCGCGCTGCAGGTGCTGCGCGCGATTGAGGAAGAAGGTGCGAAGCGCCGCGCCGCGGAAATCAACGTGCATGTCGCGAGCGAAGTTGCGCTGTGGCTGCTGAACCGCAAGCGCGACCGGCTTTCTGAGATTGAAGCGCGTTTTGGTATGAGTGTTTTCCTCCAGCCCGATGAAAAGCTGATGGGACCGGCGCTGCGCATTGAACGCCTGCGCGCGGCTGAGCCCATGGCGGTGGCCGCCGGGCCTTCGGCGCTGCGCATGGATTACGCGCCGGAAGTGGAAGACATCGCGCCGGAGATTGAGGAAGAGGAAGCGGATAGCCCGAGCGCCGAAGCGCGTGAGGAAACCGCCGAGGAAGGTGAGCGCCGCCGCCGCCGCCGTCGTCGCCGCCGTGGTGGCCGCCGTGAGGGTGGGCCGCAGGGCGGTGAGGATGGCGCCGAGGCTGATGGCGAAGGCGAAGAAGGCGCCGAAGCCGCAGCAGAAGCGGGCGATATGCCGGAAGGTGAGGCCCAGCCTGCCGGGGATGAAGCCCAGGCCGCTGAAGGCGCCGCCGAGGGTGAGGATCGTCCGCGCCGCCGAGGCCGCCGTGGTGGGCGTCGGCGCCGTGAGGATGGCCCGCGTGAGCGCCTGGCCGAGGAAGCCGCGCCGGAAATAACGGAAGAAGCCCCGGCGCCGCGCTATGTGGGGCCGACCCCGGCAGACCCCTTTGCCGGGCAGATTGATGATGTGTTCGCCGCCATGGCGGCGGCTGAGGAAGCGGCGGAACGCGCTGCCGCGACCGCTCGACGGATTGCGCCCGCCGCGCCAGCGCCTGTCGCGGAAGCCGTGCCGGTGGCTGAGGCTGCGCCAGAGGTGACGGAAGCGGCACCCGTGGTGGAAGCGCCGGCGCCAGCTGAACCGCCAGCGCCGGAACCCGCGCCCGCGCCTGTTGCTGCTGAACCTGCCCCGGCGCCTCAGCCGGAAAAGGCTGAGCCGGTGATTGGGCCGGCAATTCAGCCGGTGGTGCTGGGTGATGGGGCTGAGGTGGCGCGGCCCAAGCGGCTGGGCTGGTGGAAGCGGCCTGGGTAGGGTGCGTTTGGGCCAAGCGGAGACGCTTGGCCCTTTTGGGGCGTGTCGGGGTTGATGAGCTTGGTCGCGCGGCGGGCGCATCAGAGGCCCTGGATTTCGTGAATTCGAATCCTGCGACGCTCGTGCCACGCCAAACGGCCAGTGCGTGGGCAAACGCATGCTGCATCTATCTCGCCCCGGTCAAGCGGACGATACTGGAGTAGGGGCGCACCACCATTTGCGGGTAAAAGCCGCACCAAAGAGCCCTGCCGCCGTGTTTCTCTGGATGATCCAGTCAAGGGAATGCCGCTAGATGCTCTTGTTAGGAAAAATGTTCCGTTCGGGTGCCACGCTATACCCCAAATGGGGTCAAACTCGTCATTGAAGCCAGCCAACTGCACACCAGTTGCAGCGTCCCAAACTCGAACGGAGTCCTCCTGAGGTGAACCTCTCGGATACGCCGCACCTGTCGCTAAGCGGTCACCTGTGGGTGACCACGCAAGTGAGGCAATGCCTGTGATATGAGCAGGTATACTCAGTAATTTTGTCAATGCCGGAAGACTATGGATTACGAGTTCGTCTGGCGAAGACACTGTAGGCGCTGAAAAGTTGGCGGCCGCAAGACGGTTATCGTTGCTTATCGTGGGCAGAAACCAGGATTTCCTTTCTCCTGACCCAACTAGTTCCCCACGATCCCCGTCAAAAACATACCCATGAACCCGGACGGAGCCGGAAACCATTGCACCAAGGACAATAAAGACAAAGCGTGCATCGGGCGAGACGACCAATTGTTGATCCGGTCTAAGCTGCCGGAGTCTATAATCATTCGGACTATCTCCCACCTGGGGAGCCAAGATGGGAAAATGTTGCGACTCGCGCACCACTCTTCCGGTATCCATCTCGAAGACTGAAAAAGCCGGCGGGTTTTCGCGGCTTTCCGGTTCAACCCATTTCGAAGCTATCAATTCTCGTCCGTTTGCGGAAAAGCCAAAAGCCCGAGAGGCATACACAGGCATGATGCGAAAGCGCGCGACCAGACGCCAACTATCCGTATCGATGACACTCAGAACACCGCGGGGATGCAATACTACCAGACGACGGCCATCTGGGCTCCATTCCATTGACACAACACGGCTGGACAACGAATAATCGGGGGGGCCATCCAAAGCAAAAATAGAAACCAGCTTCAGGCGCACGGTACCGGGGTCAGAGGTTGGGCGAGGGTCGGCCAGCGGATCGAGTAAACTCGAAGCACCCGCCGGGCACACCGCGCCCGCGCTTGCCAGCGCCGCCCCCATGCCAGCCAAACCAAATCCGCGCCGGGTCAGGCTTTCCATATCGCACACTCCTGCAAGGCCCTGCCCCGATAGCGTGGCATTATTTCAGCCCCAGGCGCCAGGGTTTTCCGAAACCTGCGCGGCTCCCACCAACGCTATGCCTTTAAGCCAGCCGCCAATCCTCAGGCGACGGCATCAATCGCCTGCGCCAGCCTGACATCACGCGCGGAAAGCCCGCTTGCATCATGGGTGGAGAGCGTAATCTCCACCCGGTTCCAGACATTGAACCATTCCGGGTGATGGTCCTGCGCTTCGGCCAGTAACGCCACGCGCGCCATAAAACCCCAGGCTTCAGAAAAATCCTTGAAGCGGAAGGCGCGGGTGATGGCATCGCGGCCTTCAACCAGCTTCCATGCCGGCAGCGTGGCCGAAAGCCCCGCCCGTTCTGTAGCGTTGAGTTTTTCGACCATAGCCTTCCTCTTCAGATCATCGCCATCCCGCCATTGACGTGGAGCGTCTGTCCCGTGACCCAGCCGGCCTCATTGCTCGCCAGATAAACAACGGCAGCAGCGATATCCTCGGGCAATCCCATGCGCTGGGTCGGGATGCGCGTCAGCAGCGCGGTTTTTTGCGCCTCATTCAGCGCATCCGTCATGGCGGTTTTCACAAAGCCGGGCGCGACCACATTCACCGTCACGCCGCGCGTCGCCACTTCCTGCGCCAAGGACTTCGACATGCCAATCAAGCCCGCCTTGGCGGCGGCGTAATTCGCCTGGCCGGCATTGCCGGTGACGCCAACGATGGACGCGATGGAAATAATCCGCCCCTGGCGCTTTTTCATCATGCCGCGCAAAGCAGCGCGCGCCAGGCGAAACGGCGCGGTCAAATCCACTTCCAGCACCGCATTCCAATCCGCATCACCCATGCGCAGCGCCAGCATATCGCGCGTGAAGCCGGCATTATTCACCAGAATATCCAAGGACCCTGCCTCGGTCTCGATTTTCTCAACCAGCTTCGCCGGCGCTTCCGGGTCCGCCAGATCAGCCGGTGCTACAATGACGCGTGAGCCAAGTTCGGCGGCGAGTGCTTCCAATTCTGCGGCGCGGCGGCCGGTGATGGCAACGGTCGCGCCCTGGGCGTGCAGCGCACGGGCCACGCCCGCGCCAATGCCACCCGTGGCGCCGGTGACAAGGGCTGTTTTGCCGGTCAGATCAAACATATCTCTCATCCCTGGTTAAGGCGTTTGGACAGGAAATACCGCGCATGGCCGGGCGGATGATCCTCGATACTGCCGAAAAGCGCATAGCCGTGCTTTTCGTAAAAGGGCCGCGCCTGGAAGGAAAGGGTATCAAGCCAGACGCCGATGCAGCCCCTGGCGTGGGCTTCAGCCTCCAATCGTGTCAGCAGGCTTGAACCAAGTCCCCCACCACGCAGATCCTCAGGCAAAAACAGGTAGTGCAATTGATACCAGGCGCCCCAGCACCAGCCGAAAGCGCCGCCAACGGGTTCAGCTTCAGCAGAACGACGCACGACCAGTGACAGCGGCTTATATCCATGGCTGCCGATGAAGGGCGCGTTGAGCGCTTCCAGCCCCTTCAACGCGACCTTGGCAGCGGGATCATCATCAATTTCCGAAACTGTGATCTCGGCCATGATCAGAGCGACTTCAGGAAGGCTTCAAGCTCGGCCGGATTACCGATGGCAAGTGCGGTCGCTTCCGGCGCATTGCGCTTCATGAGGCCGGTCAGCACCTTGCCCGAGCCGACCTCGACAAATTTATCGCAGCCCATGGCGGCCATGGCGGCGACGCATTCGCGCCAGCGCACGGTGCCGGTCACTTGGCGCACCAGCAAATCGCGGATTTCGGCGGGGTCCGTTGCTTTGGCGGCGGTCACATTGGCCACCACGGGCACGGCGGGCGCCTGCATGGTGGCCTGGGCAAGCGCTTCCGCCATGGCATCCGCCGCGGGCGCCATCAAAGCGCAATGGAAGGGGGCGGAGACCGGCAGCAGCATGGCGCGCTTCACGCCCTTTTCCTTGGCGATTTCAATGGCGCGCTCAACAGCCGCCTTGGCGCCGGAAATCACCACCTGGCCGCCGCCATTGTCATTGGCAGCCTCCACCACCTCGGCCTTGTTGGTTTCGGGGTTGGTCGCGGCGGCGGCGCAAATTTCCTGTGCCAGATCAATCTCCGCGCCCAAAAGTGCGGCCATGGCGCCAGTGCCGGGGGCGGTGGCCTTTTGCATCGCCTCGCCACGCAGGCGCAAAAGCTTCGCGGCGGTGGCGATATCGAACGCGCCGGCAGCGGTGAGCGCGCTATATTCCCCAAGCGAATGGCCGGCCACCAACGCCACGCGCGCGGCAAGCGCAAAACCGCCTTCGGCCTGAAGCGCCCGCACCACGGCCAGAGAATGCGCCATCAGCGCCGGCTGGGCATTGGCTGTCAGCGTCAATTCTTCCTGCGGGCCTTCCCACATCAGCTTGCTGAGCTTCTGGCCCAAAGCATCATCCACTTCCTGGAAGACGTGGCGGGCAGAAGGAAAGGCATCGGCCAGGTCGCGGCCCATGCCGACAGCCTGGCTCCCCTGGCCGGGAAAGAGGAAAGCGAAGGCCATGATGATCGGTCCGTAACTGTTAAAAAGGTCAGGCCGCGCGAATGGCCGCGCGGCCCCGGCTTGTCAACCGCGTCAGTTCATCTGGATATTGGCGTCCTTCACCACCTGCTTCCAACGGGCGAGTTCCGCCGAAATCGTGGCCCCCAATTCCTGAGGCGTGGAAGCATCAATGGTGAAGCCGGCTGCCGTCAGGCGCTGCGTGGTCTCTGGCGTGCGGAGTGCGGCTACAATCACCTCATGCAGCCGGGCGATGGCTGGCGCGGGCGTGCCCGCCGGGGCCAGAAAGGCGGACCAGGAAGCGGAAAGCACATCGGGCAGGCCCGCTTCCACCATGGTGGGCACATCCGGCAGGCCGGAAAAGCGCTTGGTGCCGGCAATGGCGATGGCGCGCAAAGCGCCAGATACCACATGCGGGCGCACGGTTGCCGCATTCAGGATGCTGGCCTGCACCTGGCCTTGGATCATGGCGGTGACGGCCGGGGCGCCGCCGGGGAAGGGGATATGCGTCGCCTCGGTCCCTGTGCGCTTCAGGAAAAGCTCCATGCCCAATTGTTCGGTGGACCCCACGCCGCCGGAGCAATAGGAAGCCCGGCCGGCTTCGCGCTTCAGCCAGGCCACGACCTCGGCCACAGTGGTCGCGGGCACATCCTTGTTCACGACCAGCATATTGGGGACCGACATCGCCAAGCTGACCGGCGCAAAATCCTTTTCCGGGTCGTAGCCGGGGCGAGTCATGACAGCGGGGTTGATGGTCATGGTGCCGCTGGCGGCGACAATCAGCGTATGGCCATCAGGGGGCTGCGCCGCGACATGGCGGGCGGCGATGGCCCCGGTGGCGCCGGGGCGGTTTTCCACCACCACATTCTGGCCAAGGGCTGCCTGCATGGCGGGTGCGACCAGCCGCGCCACCAGGTCATTCGGGCCGCCCGGGGCGAAGGGCACCACCAGCACCACGGGGCGGCTTGGCGCCCAGGTGCCTTGTGCGCGGGCCTGGCTGGCCAGCAGCGCCAAGGGCAGGCCCATCAATATGCTGCGACGATTCATCCGGAAGCTCCCCACGTTTTCTTGGTGTTATTAAGCATAAAGCAGCGGTTGGTGACAGCCAGGGCTTGATTCCAAGCCCCGCTTCGTGCTTTACGCCCCCTCCCCTGCCGGGTGCGAGGCAAGTGCCCGGCTATGCCCCTATGCGCGCCCCATCCCGGGGCCAGGGCTGAGTCAGCCAAAGGGAGATCACATGCCGCTATACGAATGCGTGTTCATCGCACGCAATGATATCACGCAACAGCAGGTTGAAGCCATTGCCGACCAGGTCGCCGCGACCGTGGCCGAAGGTGGTGGCGAAGTGCGCAAGCGCGAATATTGGGGCCTGCGCGGCCTTGCTTATCGCATCAAGAAGAACCGCAAGGGGCATTACATGCTTCTGGGGATTGAAACGCCCCCCGCTGCGCTGAATGAAGCCGAGCGTCAGCTTGGCCTGAATGAAGACGTGCTGCGCATGCTGACCGTGCGCGTGGAAGCGATTGAAGAAGCGCCTTCCGCTGTGCTGTCCAAGCGTGGCGGTGATGATCGCGACCGCGAAAAATCCTTCCGTGGCCCGCGCCCGGCTGGCCGCTTTGGTTCTGGCCGTGGTGGCGGACGTGGCGATGACCGCGAGGAATTCCGTGCCCGCGGCCGCGACGAAATGGATATGTCCATGGGGATTGAGGAATAAGCCATGTCTGACAATGCAGATCTGATCCCCGCCGCCCGCCGCCCCGCCGTTGGTGCGCGCAGGCCCTTCCATCGTCGTCGCAAATCCTGCCCCTTCAGCGGGAATGGCGCGCCGAAGATTGACTATAAGGATGTGCGCCTGCTGTCGCGCTTCCTGTCTGAGCGCGGCAAGATCGTGCCGGCGCGCATCACATCGGTTTCAGCGAAGAAGCAGCGCGAATTGGCCATTGCCATCAAGCGCGCGCGCTTCCTGGCGCTGCTGCCTTATGTGATTGCGGATTAGGCAGCACTTTAGCGGCGAAAGGGCATGGGACCAGCCATGGAAATCAGGCGTGGCCTGTTGGATGATCCGCGTTGGCTCGCGGCGGCGATTGGTGGGATTGCTTCCGCCATCGCAGCGCTATGGGCCATGCGCGGGCTTCCGTTGGGCTTTGCCGCTTTCTGGTTGGCATCCCTGCCGATTTTTGCCGCCGGGCTTGGCTTTGGCAGCCTTTCCGCCTTTGGCGCCTTGGGCATTGGCACCCTGATTGTGCTGATGTTCGCGAGTGAATGGCCAGCCCTGATCTATCTGCTGGGCTTCGCGCTGCCGGCGCTGCTGATGGTGGCAACGGGGCTGCGCGGCGGCCGGCTTGATGCTTCGGCGCCGTTGGCGCTGACCGGCATTTGGCCGGCGCTGGTAATTCTGCTGGTGGCGGTGCTGCTGGCCGATAGCCCTGGCGGCTTTGACGGCGCGCTGATTGGTTCCGTCAAGCAGGGCCTGACCCGCATGGGCATGGCTGATGCCGGCATACCGGTGGAGCAATTGGCGCTTATTATGGCCCCCGCCATGGCGGGCTGGATGGTGGCGGCGCTGATCATCTGCGGCATTGGGGCGCAAACTGCGCTCACGCGCCGCGGCATGGCCTTGGCCGCAACGCCGCGCTGGCGCGAAACACGCCTGCCCATGTGGTACGGCTTTCTACCTGGCGCGGCTGCGGTGATCTGGCTGAGCGGCATGGGTGGCGATAGCAGCCTGCCCTTTGCGCTTTTTGTGGTGCTGTTGCTGCCCTTTTTTCTACTGGGGCTTGCCGCGGTGCATCGGCGTTCCGCCGGCCGCACCGCCCGGCCCTTCATGCTTGGCGTATTCTACGCCGGGCTTGTGATCTTGAGCGTGCCGGCCGCTATCGCGGTTACGGCCTTCGGTATTTTCGAACAATGGGGGCGGCGCAATGAGCTGCCCGGAGGCAAGACATGATTGACCTGATCCTGATGCAGCGCGTGGATAAGCTTGGCCAAATGGGTGAACGCGTGAAGGTGCGCCCTGGCTATGCGCGCAATTTCCTGCTGCCCACCGGCAAGGCGATTCGCGCCAGCAAAGCAAATCTTGAGCGCTTCGACCGCGACCGCGTCCAGCTTGAAGCGGAGAATATCAAGCGCCGTGGTGAGGCAGAACGTGTTGCGGAACGTGTGGCCGGGCTTTCCGTGATCATCATCCGCCAGGCGGGCGAAAGCGGCAGCCTGTACGGTTCTGTGGTGTCGCGTGACATCGCGGTGGCCTGCACCGAAGCGGGGCTGACCGTCGCGCGCGAACAGGTGCTGCTGGGCGAGCCGATCAAGGTCGTGGGCGTCAGCACCGTGCAGGTGGCATTGCACCCGGAAGTGCAGATCCCTGTGATGGTGAATGTGGCGCGCAGCCGCGAAGAAGCGGAAAAGCAGACGCGCGGTGAAAACGCGGCCGCCGCTGCCCAGGCCGAAAGCCTGGAAGCGGAATTGGCGGTCGAAATGGCGGCGACGGAAGAAGCTGGTTGAGTGTGAAGCGGGGGCCTTGCCCCCGCTTCCCTTGCTTGCGCGTCCTGCTCGCATAGGTTCATCTGGCTTACACCAGATTAGTGTCTGGTCGCATGGTCTGAGCAGCCAAGTGATGCAACTTGGCTTGAAGACATTCTACCCCTTCGAAAACGCCACATCCCGCGTTGCCGCCAGCTTGTCATAAGCCGCGCGCACCGGCGCCGCGCCATACACGCGTTCCAGCCGCCTCAGCGTGAAATGCCCGCGCGCGACGCCACGGAAATGCTCGAGAAACGCCAAATTGATCGCGCCCCCTGCCGCGGCGCCAATTAAGGGCGCTGCCTGGGCGGAAAGCTTCAACCCCACCGGGCCCACAAAGCGCGCCGCAATGGCCGCGATGAAGCCGGGCAGAATGCTTGCGCCGATGCTGCCCTTCAGCGCCTCGGCCAAGGCGATGCGGAGCGCGAAATAGCCGGATTCAGACGCATCGTCACTCTTGCCGCGCCCGCCAAGGGCAAAGATCTTCAGGCATTCGGCAGCGATTTCGGGGCGCGACAAATCCTCGCCCTCCTCAGCCGCAATGGCGGCGATCTGACGCAGCAGAACAGTCGTGGAAACCGGCAATTCCACCAGCGTGCCAGCCAGGCCAAAGGCGCCGCCCGCAGCCCCGGTTGCCGCCGCCAGCCCGCGATGCAGCCAGGATGACGGCAAAATTGAAGGTGTGGCCGCCGGCGATGACCGCAACGCTGCCCGCATCGAAGTTGTCAGCGCCGTTCGCACCACGCCTTGCAGCCCGCCTTGCAGGGGGCCTGGCAGGCGCGCGGTCAGGGCTTCAATCGGTGTCCCAACCGTCGCCGAAAGCCGCGCGGCGAGGGAGGGGTTCTCCAACGCCTCAAACGCCGCACGCAATTCCGCCTCTGCCCGGCTTGATAGCGGCGGTGGTGTGGTGCTGACCGTGAGGCTCATTTCTATAAGATATACCGTGAAAGATCGGCGCTGGCGGCAAGCGGCGCCACGCGGTCGCGCACCATGGCCGCATCCACCGCAATGCTTTCGCCGCCGCGATCGGTTGCGGTGAAGGAGATTTCCTCAAGCAGCCGCTCCAGCACAGTCGCCAGCCGCCGCGCGCCAATATTCTCCACACTCGCGTTGATTTCCGCGGCCAGATCAGCAATCGCTTCAACCGCATCGGGCATGAAATCCAGCGTCACGGATTCCGTGCCAAGCAAAGCGGTATATTGTTTGAGCAGGGAATGTTCCGGCTCCGTCAAAATCCGGCTGAAATCATCGCGCGACAGCGCCTTCAATTCCACGCGGATCGGCAAGCGGCCCTGCAATTCCGGCAAAAGATCGGATGGCTTCGCCAGATGAAACGCACCAGACGCGATGAACAGCACATGATCCGTCTTCACCGGCCCGTGCTTGGTGGTGACGGTGGTGCCTTCAATCAGCGGCAGCAAATCGCGCTGCACCCCTTCGCGGGAGACATCGCCGCCGCGCATCCCGCTTTCGCTGGTACGCGCGCAAATCTTGTCAATCTCATCCAGGAACACGATGCCATTGGCTTCGACATTGGCGAGTGCTTCGCGCACCACCGCATCCTGATCCAATAGCTTGTCGGCTTCATCCTTTAGCAGCGCGGAGCGGGCTTCGGCCACCGTCATCTTGCGGGATTTACTGCGCCCGCCAAACATCTTGCCCAACATATCCTGCAAATTCTGCATTTGCGGCGGCTGGCCGCCCGGCAGATCCATCATGCCAATCGGCATGGCCGGGCCGGAATCGGCCAATTGCACTTCAATCTCGCGGCTTTCCAACTGCCCTTCACGCAGCATGCGGCGGAACTTTAACCGTGTTTCCCCTGATGCCCCTTCACCCACAAGCGCTGTCAGCAGGGTTTCCTCGGCCGCCAATTCCGCCTTGGCCTGCACGCCTTTGCGCGCGGCATCGCGGCCCATGGTGATGGCAACTTCCACCAAATCTCGCACAATGCTTTCCACATCGCGCCCGACATAGCCAACTTCGGTGAATTTCGTTGCTTCCACCTTCAGAAACGGCGCATGCGCCAGCCGCGCCAGGCGGCGCGCGATTTCCGTCTTGCCACAGCCGGTCGGCCCGATCATCAGGATATTTTTCGGCATCACTTCTTCGCGCAGCCCCGGGGCCAATTGCAGGCGCCGCCAACGGTTCCTGAGCGCAATCGCCACCGCGCGCTTGGCTTCCAGCTGGCCGACAATATGCCGATCAAGCTCCGAGACGATCTCACGCGGGGAGAGGTTGACGGTTTCGGTCATGGCGCGTCTCCCGCGCTGGCGGCCAGCGTTTCCAGGATGATATTGCCGTTGGTATAGACGCAGATATCGGCGGCAATCTTCATCGCGCGCCGGCAAATCTCCTCGGCTTCCACGCCTTCCACGGGCAGCAGCGCGCGCGCGGCGGAAAGCGCGTAATTGCCGCCGGACCCAATGCCGATGATGGCATCTTCCGGTTCCAGAACATCGCCCTGCCCGGTCACGAGCAAGGATCGTTTGTGATCCGCGACCGCCAGCAAGGCTTCCAGGCGGCGCAAATAGCGATCCGTCCGCCAATCCTTGGCCAAGTCCACGCAGGCGCGTTCCAATTGATCCGGGAAGCGTTCCAGCTTGGCTTCCAGCCGTTCCAGCAGGGTGAAGGCATCGGCCGTGGCGCCGGCGAAGCCCGCCAGCACCTT
>CAMCHA010000001.1 GCA_945874515.1 Asaia bogorensis | reverse complement strand
TCCGGGTGGATGCCGCCTTGCAGGCAGACCTCGGTGGCACCGCGCGCCCAGGCTTCCTTGGCGCGGCGGGTGATTTCCGCATGGTCAAGATCATAGGCTGGGCCACGCAAGGCTTCATGCGTCTTGCCCTTGCTGAAGGCGCAGAAGCTGCAACGATAGGTGCAGATATTCGTGTAATTGATGTTCCGATTGACCACATAGCGCACGGTATCGCCCGCAACCGCTTGGCGCAGCGCATCGGCAGCGCCCATCACATGCGCCTGATCCGCATCGCGCGCAGCAAATAGCGTTTCAATCGCCGGCGTATCGAGCCTTTCGCCTTGCGCGGCGCGTTCCACCAGCCCTGCAAGCCCCGCATCAGCCGCGTTCAATAGCGGCGCGGCAAGGCGCGGCAGTATCAGCGCGCCGGGCGACCAATCATCGCCGCGCGCAAATCCAGCTGCGTCACTGGCGCGCAGCAGCGCGGTTGCGATGCGCGGCGCAAACCAATCGCGCTTCGCGCGCAAATAGGCAGGATAAGCGGGCAGCCGCTGCACCAGCACCTTGCCTATGCTTGCGGTTTTCTCGGTAAGCGTTGCAATCGCAGGCCAGGGCGCTTCCGGGTTCACATGATCCGGCGTCACCGGCGAAATGCCGCCCCAATCATTGATGCCGGCCGCGATCAGGCGCGGATAGGTGCCGGGCGAAAGATTGGGTGGCGCTTGGATATTCGCGCCCGCCCCCAGAATGATGCGCGCGCAGGCAATGGTCCAAAGCAGATCATCCAAATCGGGTTCTGCCGCATCGGCGCGCTTGGTGCGCGGCTTGGCACGGAAATTCTGAATGATGACTTCCTGCACATGCCCGTAACGCGCATGGCTTTCTGCAATGGCGCGCAGGGCTTCCAAGCGTTCCGCGCGGGTTTCACCAATGCCGATCAGAATGCCGGTGGTAAACGGAATCCGCGCCGCACCTGCTTGGTTCAGCACTTTAAGCCTGATGGCTGGGTGCTTGTCTGGGCTGCCATGATGCACGCCACCTGGCTCGCAAAGTCTTTCGCTGGTGCTTTCCAGCATGATGCCTTGGCTCGCAGTCACGTCGCGCAAGGCGCCAAGTTCGGCTGCTGTCATCACGCCCGGATTTGCATGTGGCAATAGTCCGGTCTCACGCAGCACCAGATCACACATGGCCACCAGGTATTCGATAGTGCTGGCATAGCCAATTTCCGCCAAGGCGTCGCGCGCCTGGCGCCAGCGCAATTCAGGCTTATCGCCCAGCGTAAACAGCGCTTCCGTACACCCTGTTCTCGCGCCGGCGCGCGCAATCGCCAGCACTTCGGCGGGCGTGAGATACGCGGCACGCCCCGCACGGGGTTTTTCGGCGAAGGTGCAGTAATGGCAGACATCGCGGCAGAGCTTGGTGAGTGGAATGAAGACCTTGCGCGAATAGGACAGCACGCGCCCATGCCCGGCATCGCGCAAAGCCGCAGCTTCTTCCATCAATTCCGCCAGTGGCGTTCGTTCCAGCCTGTCCTGCACCCTTGCCATCCTCCTTCCCCTGGCCCCATCGTGTGGGAAGGCCGCGCCAGATGCAATGCGCGGGGATGGGAGGCCCAAAATGCAAATCGGTTTCAACGCCCCAACTGCCGGCTCGCTCGCCACACCTGAGGCGATTACGCGGCTTCTCCAGGGCGGTGAGGCCATGGGCTATGCCTATGCCACCTTCAGCGACCATGTGGTGATCCCCACCGATATTCAAGCGATCTACCCCTATTCGGATAATGGCGAATTCCCCGCCGGCGCGCGCGGCGGACGGCATGAACAATTGACCGAGGTGATGTTCGCCGCCGCACGCACCAATACGCTGCGCCTGGTGACATCCGTCATGGTGGTGCCGCATCGCCCAGCGGTGCTGACGGCGAAGATACTGTCCACCATTGATATATTCTCCAATGGTCGGCTGACGCTTGGTATTGGCGCGGGCTGGCTGAAGGAGGAATTTGAAGCGCTTGATGCGCCGGATTTCGCCGCACGTGGCAAGGTGACGGATGAATATATCCTGGCCGTGCGGGAATTATGGACCGCGGCCGATCCGCGCTTTCAGGGCGAGTATGTGAATTTCGACAAGATCAGTTTCGAACCCAAGCCCGTGCAACCGGGCGGCCCGCCGATTTGGGTGGGCGGCGAAAGCGGCCCGGCGCTGAGGCGCACGGCGCGGCTGGGCGATGCCTGGTATCCCATTGGCACGAATCCGGCTTTTCCGCTGGATAGCCTGGCGCGCTACAAGGCTGGTGTTGCCAAGCTGCGCCGCTTGACTGCCGAAGCCGGGCGGGACCCGGCCGCTATTGGGCTTTCGCTTCGCGTGCAAAAATTTGGCACCGAATTGCCGGCCCTGGCCGGTGATGGAGAACGGCATTTGTTCTCAGGCAGTGCGGAGCAGATTGTGGAAGATATTCACGCGCTGCGCGCACTGGGAGTCTCGGCGATTGATTTCAACTTCCTGGGCTCTACCGTTGAAAAAGTGCTGGGTCAGATGGATGGCTTCCACACTTCGGTGATGGAAAGGATCTGAACCATGCGCCTTGGCATGACGCTTGGCATGACCGGCACCATTGATATGGCGCTGGTGCTGGAAGCCGAAAGGCTTGGCTTCACCATGGTGTGGTGCGGCGAAAGCTACGGGTCTGATGCCGTGACGCCGATCACTTGGGTGCTGGCACAAACCACAAAAATCAAGGCAGGCACAGGCATCATGCAAATGCCGGCGCGCAGCCCCGCCTGCGCCGCTTCCACGGCGATGACGCTGCAATCCCTTTCAGGGGATCGCTTCCTATGCGGCGTTGGCCCTTCCGGGCCGCAGGTGGTGGAAGGCTGGCATGGGCAGGCTTATGGCAGCCCGCTGGTGCGGACGCGCGAATATATTGACATCATGCGCGCCATCATCGCGCGCGAAAGACCCCTGGAATATCAGGGCACGCATTATCGCATTCCCTATGACGGGCCGGACGCGACAGGGCTTGGCAAGCCGCTAAAAAGCATTCTGCATGGTAAGCCGATGCGCTTTTACTGTGCGTCCATCACGCCAGGTGGCATGCGGCTGGCGGGTGAAATAGCCGATGGCAATTTGCCGATTTTCATGTCGCCGGAAAAGGCCGATCTGGTAGTGAAGCCAACGCTGGAAGGCATGGCGAAGGCTGCCACGCCGCGCAGTCTGAATGATTTCGACATCGCGCCCTATACGAAGATCAGGATCGGCGATGATCTGCAAGCCTGCCGCAATGCGGTGAAGCCTGAATTGGCGCTGTACATCGGCGGCATGGGTGCCGTCGGCAAGAATTTCTACAATGATTACTGCAAGCGCCTTGGCTTTCCTGATGCAGCAGCGGCGATCCAGAAGGCGTTTCTAGCCGGGCATCGCAAGGAAGCGCTTGCCGCGGTGCCGGATGCGCTGGTGGATGAAATCGCTTTAGTCGGGCCGGCAGATCGCGTGCGCGCCCGCTTGCGTGATTGGCAGGCGGCGGCGCTTGAGGGCAAGCTGAATACGCTGGTGCTGAATGGTGCCACGCAGGAAGCGCTGCGATTGGCAGCCGAGACGGTGCTTTAGGCTATCGCGCGGATCAGCGCGGCCCAGCGATCAAGCTCGGGCAGGATTTCATCACGCTTGGCGGAAGCAAGGCTGAGGACCACGCGCGCAACGCCAAGGTCTCGGTCCGCCAGTAGCGCGTCGCGGTCTTCCTTCACGCCCCAGATGGTGATGGGCAAATCTTCTTCGCGGCGCTCGGCTTCGGCCACCAATTGGCGGAATTGCGGGATCAACGCACCCACATCGGCATAGTGCTTGCGCACACGATGCGGCATCCAGCCATCACCATAACGCACCGCGCGCTTCGCACCCCAGGGAAAGGCGCCACCTACAATGATCGGCGGATGCGGCTTTTGCAGCGGCTTCGGCCCGGTTTCCATCGGCGTGAAATTGACGAATTCGCCGGCATAGCTCGGCTGTGCTTGGGTCCAGATCGCCTTCATCGCCTCAATCCGTTCGCGCGCCAGCTTGTGACGCGAGGCGAAGACGGTGCCGTGGTTTTCAATCTCATCCTGGTTCCAGCCATTGCCGACACCAAACAGGAAGCGCCCGCCGGAGATATGGTCAATCGTCGCGACCGCCTTCGCGGTCTGGATCGGGTCGCGCTGTACCACCAGGCAAATGCCTGTGCCTACAAGCAATTTCTTGGTGACGGCGGCGGCGGCGGTCAGCGTGATGAATGGGTCCATCACCTCATAATATTCGCGCGGCAAGGCACTGCCGCCCGGATAGGAAGCGGTGCGCGCCAGCGGAATATGGGAATGTTCCGGCGCCCAGAGACTGTCAAAACCGCGTTCTTCCAAAGCCACGGCCAATTCGCTGGGCGACATGGAATAATCGGTGAAGAACATGGCAGCGCCGATTTTCATGTGATCCTCCCTTGGTCAGGCGGAAGGCTGGCCCGGTGCGGGCCGGCAGGCAAGCCCCGAACCCTTGCCGAAGCCGGCCCGTGCCCCCAAAGAAGGTCGCGAAAGGATCACCGCAATGCTGCCAAGCCACGGACGCTACACTTATCACCCCTGGCGGGACCGCGCGTCCTATGCCTGGCCGGGCGGGGCGAAGCTTGCGGTGTATCTTGGCCTCAATCTTGAACATTTCGCCTTTGGCGAAGGGCTTGGCGCGGAATTGGCGCCCGGGGGGCCGCAGCCCGATGTGTTGAATTACGCCTGGCGGGATTACGGCAATCGCGTTGGCGCCTGGCGGCTGCTTGAGCTGTTTGATGAAATGCAGATGCCCGCGACGGTGCTGTTGAATAGCGCCATGTATGATTACGCGCCCGAATTGGTCGCTGCGCATCGCGCGCGTGGCGATGAATTCGCGGGCCATGGTCGGACCAATTCGGAACGCCAATCCATCCTGCCGGAGGCCGAGGAAGCCGCGCTGATCACTGAGAGCAGCGCTGCCATTATCAAACATGAAGGCAAAGCGCCGCGCGGCTGGCTTTCGCCCTGGATCGCGGAAAGCCACGCCACGCCTGATCTGCTGGTGGAAGCGGGCTATCGCTATACGCTCAATTGGTGCGCGGATGATGCGCCGATCTGGATGAAGACCCGCGCCGGCAAGCTGCTCGCCATTCCCTATCCGCAGGAGGTGAATGACATTCCCTCGATTGTCGGGCGCAAGGATGGCGCGGCATATTTCGCCGATATGATCATGGATGATTTTGAGGAAAGGCGCCGGCAGATCTGCGATGGCAAGCCGCAAGTGATGGGGATTGCGCTGCACCCCTATCTGGTCGGTCAGCCTTATCGGATGAGACATCTGCGCCGCGCGCTAGCACATATCGCCGCGCGGCGTAGTGATATTTGGATCACCACCGCCGGGGCGATTTATGATTATGTACTGGCTCTGCCGAAAGGCAGCATTCCGGGGGAATAACATGCGCGGTTTTCTGTTTGTTGCGTTGTTGGCGCTTGGCGCCTGCACTACCCAGCCTGGGCCGAACACGCCCGCCACCGTGGGACAGGTTGATTTGGCCCGCTATGCTGGGCTTTGGCATGAAGCGGCGCGCTTCCCGACCAGTTTTCAGGACAGCAGCCGCGTGCGCTGTGAAGCGGTAACCGCGCAATATACGCTCCGCCCCGATGGCGCGGTGGATGTGCTCAATCGCTGCCGCAATGCCGCCGCGGATGGCGCGATGCGCAATGCAACCGCCATTGCCCGCAGCGCCAGCCCGGGGAATGACCGACTGCGCGTCAGCTTCTTCTGGCCCTTCTTTGGCGATTACTGGGTGATTGGGCTTGATCCTGATTATCGCTGGGCCGTGGTGGGCGCGCCGCGGCGCGATTACCTTTGGGTGCTGTCGCGCGCGCCGGTGATGGCGGAAGCAGATTACGCGGCGGCGGTGGCGATTGCGCGGCGGGAAGGGTTTGCGGTAGAGAAGTTGCAGCGCACGGTGCAGCCGTGATGCGCTTCAGCCCAATTCGAAGCTGGTGATGCCGTAGATTTGCGCCAAGGGCAGGTCCGGTGCGGGGCCGGTATACATGCGCGCGGTTTCAAAGACCGGCGCCATGCCGGCGTCCCGCGCCATGTTGATTGCCGCATTCGGTTCCGGCACATCAAGAAAAACCGGACCAACCGGCGCCCTGGCCAGCAGGGCCGCGAAAACCCCGCGTGCAGCTTCAGGCGTTTCGGCGAAAAGCGGGCCTATTTTTGAGCCTTCCCGGCAGGGGCGCAGCACACCCAGGGCCTGCACACCCGTCGCGCCCAAAAGCACAAGGGCGATATGCCCAGGCGCGGTCAGCCATTGACGTAAAAAGGCATTGCGCGGGCCTGGAAAGAAACGACGATCAAAGGCAGCAACCTGATCGAAGTGAAGGGCGGCCGCTTCTATTGGCTGCGGCCCTGGCTGCGGCGGCATGAACGGTGCCGCGGCGCCATAGCGAATATTCCGATGCAACAAGGTAAAGCCAGATATCTGATAATTCGCCTGCTGCGCCACCACACCATCCAGGCCGATGACGCGGCCTTGCAACCGTGCCATCGCAGCACGCCACAGGGCCATGCCGTATCCCTTGCCTCGAAATTCAGGGCGCATCAGGTAAAAGCCGATGAAGCCAAAGGTAGCGCCATATTCGGTCGCTGAAATGCAGCCAATCGGTTCATCATTCCGCGTCGCCACAAGGAACCCGCCGGGCTTCGCGGCATGGAAACAGGCAGCATCGGCAATGCCTGGATTCCAGCCTTCAGCCGCCGCCCAATCCAACGCCAAGCCTACTTCACCGGGGGTCATGCTGCGGATCGCCAGGCTCATCCCTCTGCCTCCGCCACCTGGCGCGGGCGCCAAATGGCGTCATGCGTCACCTGCGCGATAGGCCGCGCGCCATCCGCCAGTACCAGCGCATCAATCGTCACAATGCGATGCCCCTTGCGGTCAATATTGGCGATGATGCGCCCGCGCGCAGTCAGGCTTTCACCAAGCCGCGCTTCGCTGTGAAAGCGGAGTTTGCTGCCAATATGAATCCAAAGCCCCAGCACGACATTTTGCGTGAGGAGCCAATTGCACATGCGCAAGATCAGGCCCGGATGGGCAATGCCCTGTTCAGCATAAAGGGGCGTGGTTTCACGCACATCACGCAGGTAATCGGCCAAGACCTGCGGCGTCAGCGCCAAGGCGTGCGTGCCAAGCCAAAGCGCAGGCGCCAGGCTTTCATCGCTGGCTTTGGGCCGTGTTTCGCGCGGTGAGGCAGCGGGCCAATCGGCAAGAGAAATTGTGGTGGGGGGCGATGCCGGCAGCCGCGCAAAACCTGTCGCGCAGGCAATACCTTCGCTTTCCACTGTCAGCGTAAGCCCATCCGCTTCTGGTGTTGCGGTGACGGTCGCGATGCGGCCATCATAGACTGGCTGTTGGAAGCCCGCCGAAACCTCCCCCCGGCTCAGAAAAACGCGGTCCCATTTTTCTACTGGCGGGTGGCAGCAATAAGCGAAAACCTCCACCCCTGGCACCAGCCCGCCGGTAAAGCCAAAGCGCTGCGCTGTCGCATCATCATGAATGCGATTTTCGGAAGCGTGGGAGAGGTTATAGGCCTCAACCCGATAGGTCATGCTCATGCCAGCAACCCTATCAGGCTTCGCGCGCCTTGCCATGGGTGCCCATGGCCGAGGCAGGATCAAAGATGTCCTTCGCGCCGAAAGGAATAATGCCGGCCATTGCCGATGATCAAATGGTCATGCAGCACAATGCCAAGCGTGGTCGCGGCCTGGCCGACCTCTCGCGTCATTTCCACATCGGCACGGGAAGGAGATGGATCGCCCGACGGGTGGTTATGCACCAGGATCAGTGCTGTTGCCTGTAATTCCAAAGCCCGGCGCACCACTTCGCGCGGATAGACCGGCGTATGATTGACCGTACCCTTGGCCTGCGCCTCATCAGCGATCAGCCGGTTCTTGGCATCCAGGAACAGGACGCGGAATTGCTCGATCCTCTCCCGCGCCAGTACCGCGTTCAAATAGGCGAGCAGCTTTTCCCAATTGTTTAATACGGGGCTGTCGCGCACCTCTTCGCGCGCCAAGCGCAATGCGGCGGCCTGAATACAGCGCAGCGCGGCGATGCCGGCCTCCGCCAGGCCTTCAATCTCGCCAAGTTCCTGCACCGGGGCGCTGATGGCGCCCGCGAAGGACCCAAAGCGCCCCAGCAAGGCGCGGGCGATGGGCTTGGTGTCGCGCCGCGGTAGGGCCAGGAACAGCACCATTTCCAGCAATTCGTGATCCAGCAGCGCGTCCGGCCCGGCGCGGAGCAGCTTTTCGCGCATGCGGGCGCGATGTCCCAAATGGCCGGGGGGGGCATCGGCCTCAGCGGTGACAAGCTCCAGCCCCGGTAGGGCGCTGGCCTCAGCGAGGCCCTTGGTTTTGCGGATAGCCATGTTCCAACCCGTTGGCGCCTTGAAAAACGCGCGAAATCGGATGGATCAATAAAACCTATGGTAGAAATTTACCAGCCAAAAACAACGCGCCCCATGATCCGGCCGGGCAGCAGGGTAAAGGCACCGGTGACCAGCAGGGCGCCCAGATAAAGCCCAATCATGGAACTACGATGCTTCCTGATCTGCCCCCGCCGCGCCGATACCACTGCGGCCGCCAAGAGGCAGATAGTGATCGCCGAAATTCCATGAATCCAACTGAAGCGCCCTGGTCCGGCAACCCCAGTGATGCTGAAGGAAGAAAGCGCCACAACCGCCATCAGCCCCACCCAGCACCAGCCAAGCAGCCGATGGGCAGCGGTGCCCTTACGGCCAATGAATTGCACAAGGCCTAGAACAATAGCAGCCAGCGCTGCAGCCACATGTACCTGCACCAGCCAAGGCGCGGCCAGCAACGGTGCCAGACTCATCCGCTATAGGGCGGCTTATGCATGCCCTTGGGCGAAAGGGTGAAAATCTCTGCCCCGTTATCCGTCACCGCCACCATATGTTCGAATTGGGCGGAAAGGGACCGGTCGCGCGTCACGGCGGTCCAGCCATCATCCAGGATTTTCACCTCGGGCCGGCCGGCATTCACCATGGGCTCCACAGTAAAGAACATGCCGGGCTTCAGCTTCGGCCCTTCGCCGGGGCGGCCGAAATGCAGGATATTGGGCGGTTCATGGAAGTGCCGGCCAATGCCGTGGCCACAGAAATCCCGCACCACGCTGAAGCGATGCTTTTCCACATGCACCTGAATGGCGTGGCCGATATCGCCCAGCGTTGCCCCGGGGCGGATGGCCGCGATGCCCTTCATCATGGCGTCGTAGGTCACATCCATCAGCAGCTTGGCCTTGGTGGACGCTTCCCCGGCCACATACATGCGGCTGGAATCGCCATGCCAACCATCCAGGATGACGGTCACGTCAATATTGATGATATCGCCATCCACCAGCACGCGGTCCCCGGGAATGCCGTGGCAGACCACGTGATTGACCGAAGTGCAGGAGGATTTCGTGTATCCCCGATAGCCGAGTGTCGCCGGAATCGCGCCGCGTTCCACCATGTAATCATGGCAGAGCTTATCAATCTCCCCGGTCGAAATCCCTGGCCGCACATGGGCCGTGATCATATCGAGCGTTTCAGCCGCAAGCTTTCCCGCGCGGCGCATGCCGGCGAAATCCTCAGGCTTGTGGATGGTGATGCGGCGAGATTCGCCGCCTTGCTGCTCCATGGGGTCTCAAGGCTCGTGAATGTTGCGAACGCAAAATGCGCCGCAGTGCGGCAGGATGCAAGGCTTCACTGTGGCTTGCCGGCTTTCTCGCCGGCGCTGATTTCCTGCGCGCCCAAGGCATCCGCAAGCCGCGCGGTGGCACTGCCAGGCCGCGCCGGCTTTTGCTGGATGGGGGAGGGTGCCCAGCCCGTCAGCACCAAAAGCCTGAGCGGCAGGTCAACCTCGGCGCTGCCAAACCGCGCCGCTGCCATAGGAAACAGCGCGCGCGGCGGGATGCGCCCATCACGCGCCAGCACGGCATTCGCTTCACCAGCCGCGCGGAGATCAGCGAAAATGCCAAAGGCGGATTTGTAGCGGAGCGCCATATCCTCGGCATCCGCAACCGGCAGCGCAAAGCCCGCGCGCTGCAACAGCGCCGCCCCATCGCGCAATTCCGGGAAGGGGGAGATGCGGGGCGAAATGCCGCCGCGCAATTCCGCCTCGGCCTCGGCCAGCGCGGAACGTAACGCGCCAAAGCTCGGCAGGCCGGGCAGGCTCGCCAGGAACAGCCCATCGGGGGCCAGCGCGCGGCGAATTTGGATCAGCGCCCCCGGCAGGTCATTCACCCAATGGAGCGAGAGGGAAGCGACCACCAAGTCGAAAGCACCTTCGGCAAAGGGCAGAAATTCATCATCGGCCGCAACCGGCAGCCCGCCGCCCCGCGCCGCCATGCCTGGCGCCAGATCGGCCGAGACGATGAAGGGAATGCCGCGCGCGGCAAGCTTCGGCCCCACAAAGCCGCGCCCGCCCAAATCAAGCGCGCGGCTGAAGCGGCGCGTCGTGTCATCCAGCCGATCGAGCAGCCTATCCGCCGCATCATCCAGAATGGGGGCGACCCGATCCACGCGCGCCACCGCCCGCGCACGGCGGCGCGCGACAAGGGCTCGGTCAAAGACGCGCATCTGGTCGTTCATGGGGCCTTGGGATGCACCCTGTTTCCCAAGGGCGCAAGACGGGGTAGAGTTTTCGTTGAATTTGCCTTTGGAGGAAAAAACCATGAACGCATCTGATGTTAAGGCCGCCCGCGCTGCCGCCATTGCTTCCACCATTGACCGCATTCGCGCCATTGAACGCGCGCAGGGTGTCACGCGGCCCTCGCTGGCCGCGATCAAGACGGAATTGATGGGGCTGGCCGCGCAGGAACATCTTTTTCCGTCCGCCGAATTCCCGTCGCCGCCGAATGGCGAAAAGGGCAGCCGGCGCTACATGCTGCAGGAAGATGAGAACAATCTTTTCGCGCTGTATCTGAATGCGCTCAATCCCGGCAATGAAACCAAGCCGCATGACCACACCACCTGGGCCTGTGTGGTGGCCGTAGATGGGCAGGAATTGAACAAGGTTTATGACCGCCTGGATGATGGGTCTGATCCCGCGCGCTGCGAATTGCGCCTGCGTGAGGAAATCATGGTGGAACCCGGTCGTGGCATTGCGCTGATGCCGGAAGATATTCATTCCATCCACACCACAGGCAGCGTGCCGACGCGGCATTTGCACATGTATGGCCTGGCTTTGGAAAAGCTGGATGACCGCAAGGCTTTTGATGCCGAAACCGGCGAATTGAAGCCCTATAACAAGAATTTCATGGCGCCCACCGCGGCCCCCAAGGGCTGATCTCGCCATGGCGCGCATGATTGACGCGGCCAGCATGAAGGGCTGGATCCGCGATGGGCAGGAATTGGCCATTCTGGATGCGCGCGAAGATGGCGAGTTCGGCCGTTCGCATCTTTTCTGGGCCAACCCCTGCGGGTTGTCGCGCATGGAACTCCGCGCCCGTGCCATTCTGCCGCGCCTTGCCACGCGTATCGTTTGCGTGGATGGCGGGGAAGGGTTGGCGCCGCGCCTGGCTTCCTATCTGGAAGGGATTGGCTGCACGGATGTGTCGGTGCTGCAAGGCGGCACGCCGGCTTGGGTCGCGGCGGGGTATGTTGCGTTTTCCGGCGTGAATGTGCCCTCCAAGGCTTTCGGCGAATGGGTGGAGCATCATTATGAAACCCCCTCGGTCGATCCCGAGGAATTGAAGGCGATGATGGATGCCGGCACCGATATGGTGATCCTGGATAGCCGCCCGATGGAAGAATTCAACCGCATGTCCATTCCCGGCGCCGTCGATGTGCCGGGCGGTGAATTGGTCTATCGCATTGGTGAATTCGTGAACCGGCCCGAGACAACGGTGGTGGTGAATTGCGCAGGGCGCACGCGGTCCATCATGGGCGCCGAGTCACTCCGCAGCGCTGGCATTCCGAACAAGGTGGTGGCGTTACGCAATGGCACCATGGGCTGGGAATTGGCCGGCTTCACCTGTGATCGCGGCAAGACCGCGAGCTTCCCGCAAGGCACGCCGAAAGGTGCGGCAGAAGCCTTCGCCCGCGCGGATGCCTTCGCGAAGCAGTATGGTGTGGTCTTCGGCACGCGCGCTGATCTAGCGCGCTGGCAGGCGGATGCGTCGCGCAGCACCTATGTGCTGGATGTGCGCGACCCTGCGGAATATGCGGCGGGGCATATGCCGGGCAGCCGTTCCGCGCCTGGTGGGCAATTGGTGCAAGCCACCGATCAATGGGTCGCGGTGCGCCATGCGCGGATTGTGCTGGTGGATGATACGGGCACGCGCGCGCGCATGACCGCTGGCTGGCTCAGGCAATTGGGCGGCTGGGACGTGATGGTGCTGACCGATGGGTTGGATGGCGCGCTGGCCATCGGCCCCTGGCAACCGGAAAGCCCGGAAGCGGCGGCGGTGAAGCTGCCAAGCCTGACGCCAGAGGAACTTGCCGCCGAAAGCCTGAAGGGCGGGGTGCAGGTGATTGACCTCGCGCGGTCCATTGATTTCCGCGATGGGCATATTCCGGGCGCGCATTGGGCCATTCGCACCCGCTTGGATCGGCTGCGCGGTGCATTGGCAGGCGCGCGGCTGATTGCCATTGCCGCACCAGACCCGGCGCAAGCTGCCCTCGCCGCACCGGAAGCCGCCGCGCTCACGGGCCTGCCAGTCTATATTGTGGGAGGCGGCACCAAGGCTTGGAAAGCGGCGGGGCTGCCGATGGAAGCGAATAGGCGTAACCCCACGGATGCGGATTGCGCGGATTTTTATCTCCGCCCCTATGACCGGAATGACGGGGTGGAGGCGGCGATGCGCGAATACCTCTCCTGGGAAATTGATTTGGTGCATGAGGTGGCGAAGGACGGCGATGCCCCCTTCGGTCATTGGCACTGAGTGCGCGCCTCTGGCGCCTTGCTGGGCCGCTTTAGCGGTGCGCTTGGTAGGGCGCCAGAGAAACTGCTGGATGTATTACTGCCACCGCATTGCCTGACTTGCGATGCGCAAGTGGAACGCCAGGGCAGTTTTTGCGCCACCTGTTTCAGCGGCCTGAACCTGATTTCCGCCCCGTTTTGCGCGCGCTGCGGGGTACCTTTCACGCATGAGGGTGAGGCCGAGCGTGGCGGGGATGGCGCGCTGTTATGCACCCCATGCTTGACCCGCGCGCCGGGCTTCGCGGTGGCGCGGGCGGCGTTGCGCTATGATGATGGCGCCAAGCGCTTGATCCTGCCCTTCAAGCATGCTGACCGCACCGAAATGGCGATACCGCTCGCGCGCCTTATGGCCCGCGCGGGGGCGGAGATGTTGGCGGGGGCTGATCTGCTGGCCCCCGTGCCGGCGCATTGGTGGCGGCTGATTGCGCGGCGCTATGACCAGGCGGCGCTGCTCGCTGGGCGGCTGGGGCGCCTTTCCGGCCGGCGTGTGGTGCCGGATTTGCTCCGCCGCACCCGCGCCACGGTGCCGCTGGGCGATAAGGGCGCGGCGGAACGCGCGGCGCTGGTGGCGGATGCCTTCAGCGTGGCCCGCCCCGCGCGCGTGGCCGGCAAGCGCGTTTTACTGGTGGATGATGTCATGACGTCCGGCGCAACGGCGGAAGCCTGCGCGCGGGCCTTGCTCGCGGCCGGTGCCGCGCGGGTAGAGGTACTGGCGGCAGCGCGGGTGCCCGATCCGCGTCTTCGCGCGGCTTGACCATAAGCACCTAAACGCCAATCTTGCGCGTATGGCCAAGATCGAAATCTACACCACTGATTTCTGCCCCTATTGCTCCCGCGCCAAGGCGCTGCTGGAAAAGAAGGGCGTCACCTATCAGGAATTTGACGCGCCGCATGGGTCTGATGCCCGGCGACGCGCGATCGAAAATTCCGGCGGGCGCACCACCGTGCCGCAGATTTTCATCAACGGAAAATCCATCGGCGGTTCGGATGATCTTGTGGCGCTGGACCGCGCCGGCAAGCTGGATGCGCTGCTTGCGGGCTGACGCTTCGGGTCAGCCCTTCACCAGCTTGTCGTAAACCTCCGGATCGGTGGCACCTTCCGTGCCAAACAACAGCACGCGGCTATCCGCACCAAGGCCGAGTGCCCCGCGCGCATAGGGTTCCTGCATCGCAAGCAGCAGCGCCGCCAGCCCCGCGACCGCGCTTTCACCCGCGACAATCGGTGGCGTCTGGTGCGCGAGAAGCTTCATACATTCCACCGCGCTTTCATCGGACACCGACATGAAGGCGAAGGCGCCGCGTTCCAATTCCTGCCAGGCAAGCAAGGAAGGCTCCCCACAGGCAAGCCCGGCCATGAGGGTATCAAGATCACCCGGCACGGTGACGGGCTCGCCGGCCTCGGCACTCGCCAGCAGGCAATCCGCCTTGTCGGGTTCGGCGACAATCAGCTTCACGCCGGCGCCAAAACGCGCGCGCATTTGCACCGAAACCGCCGCCGCCACACCGCCAACACCGCCTTGGATAAAGACATGCGTGGGTGCTTCGCCGATTTGATCCGCAGCTTCATCCGCCATCAGCCGATAGCCCTGCATCACATCGCGCGGCACTTCCGTATAGCCGGGGTAGGAGGTGTCGGAGACAACGAACCAGGAATTCGCCTCTGCCTGCTTCTGTGCCTCGCGCACCGCATCATCATAATTACCCGGCACCACGCGAATTTCCGCGCCATATTTGGCGATGGCATCGCGCCGGCCTTGGCTGACGGTTTCATGCACGAAAATCACGCAAGCCGCGCCAAAGCGCTGCGCGCCCCAGGCGACCGAGCGGCCATGATTACCATCAGTCGCGCAGCAGACCGTGATCTTCGCCGTCGTGTCCTTGTAGCGGCCTTCGATCAGATCGGCGCTGGATGCCTCCCGCGCGACATCCCGCTTGGCGAGTTCCGCCTGCAAAACCCGCATCACGGCATAGGCACCGCCCAGCGCCTTGAAGGAAGCAAGGCCAAAGCGCCCCGCTTCATCCTTGAAATCCAGCCGCGCCACGCCGGTGGCTTTGGCAATGACATCCAGCGCCACCAGTGGGGTCGGCGCATAGCCGGGCCAGGTCATGATTTCGGCCTTGGCGCGGGCATAGCCAGATTCTGGGAGTACCGCGATGCCCGGCACGCCATGATTGCGGTTCAGGAAATAACGGAAAGGGCGCTTTTCGATCATGCCCCCATATTGCGCCCTTCCGCGCCGCGCGCCAAACCTTGCACTGTAACGGGAGGGTAAAGCGATGCGGATCACCATTCTGGGCGGGGCTGGCTTTTTGGGGCGTAAATTGGCGGCGCGGCTGGCGAAGGATGGCGCGCTCGGCGGGCGGGCCATCACGGGCCTCACGCTATTCGACCTTGCCGCACCCGCCACGCTGGCAGCGCCCTTCCCGGTGACCTGCCTTGGCGGCGATGTGGCGGACCACACCGCCGTGGCCGCCGCCATCCCAGCGGGGACCGAGGTGATATTCCATCTGGCCGCGGTGGTGAGTGCCGCGGCGGAAGCCGATTTCGATCTGGGCATGAAGGTCAATCTGCATGGCACGCTGGCAGTGCTCGCAGCCTGCCGCGCGCTTGGCACCAGGCCGCGCGTGATTTTCACATCTTCGGTTGCGTCCTTCGGCGGTGGTCAGGACGCTGTGGTGCCGGATGATGGGCGGCAAATCCCGACCAATTCCTATGGCGCGCAAAAGGCCATTGGCGAATTGCTGCTGCATGATGCGTCGCGTCGCGGCTTTATGGATGCGGTGAACCTCCGCCTGCCAACCGTGATGGTGCGCCCGGGCCGGCCCAATAAGGCCGCGTCATCCTTTGTTTCCGCCATTGTGCGTGAACCGCTGCTGGGGCTTGAGACCAATTGTCCGGTGCCGGAAGATTTCGCGGCGTGGATTTGCTCTCCCCGCGCCACGATTGAATGGTTTTTGCACGCAGCCGCGATGGATACCGCGCCGCTCGGCCTTGATCGCGGCATCAACCCGCCGGGGCGCAGCCTGACGGTCGCCAAAATCCTGGGTGCGCTGGAACAGGTGGCCGGCAAGGCCGCGCGGGAGAAAGTGGGCTTCGTCTTCGACAAGGAAGTGTTTGACATCGTCAATGGCTGGCCCGGCGCCTTCGCCGCAACCCGCGCGCGCCGCCTTGGCTTCAAGGAACAGGAACCGATGGAAGAAATCATCCGGGGTTTCATCGAGGATGATCTGGCCGCAACAAAAGCTGAGCGCGGGATATAGAGCGCTACATATTCCGCCAATTGGGCTTGCGCTTTTCCGCGAAGGCTTTCGGGCCTTCGATATAATCCTGACTATCGCGATTGCGTGCCTGCGCCGGATACATAGTGCCGATTGCGGTCGCGAGGTTTTCTTCACCCAGCCCCGCATAAACCGCCTGCTTTGAAGCGCGGACCGCAAGCGGAGAGCATTCCAGGATCAGCGCTGCCCAGCGTTTAGCGGCTTCCAAAGCCTGGCCTTGTGGCACAACCTCATTCACGAAACCAAGGCTGAGCCCTTCGGCTGCGGGCACGCGCCGCCCTGTCAGGATCATGCCAAGCGCCTGCTTCTGGCCGATCATGCGCGGTAGGCGATGCAAGCCGCCAGCACCCGCCACAAGCCCAACACGCGGTTCGGGCAGGGCAAAAAGCGCATTCTCGGCGGCGATAATCAAATCGCAGGCGAGGGCGATTTCGAACCCTCCTCCCATGGCAATGCCATTCACTGCGGCAATCACAGGCTTTTCCAGATCAAAGCGGCTGGTGAGGCCAGCGAACCCGGTGCGGGGCAGGGGGCGGCGCTTGCCTTCAGCCTGCACCTTCAAATCATTGCCGGCGGAAAAGGCGCGATCCCCAGCACCGGTGACAATGCCGACCCAAAGATCAGGATTGGCCGCAAAATCATCCCAAACCTTCTCCAATTCCTCATGCGCATCGGCGTGCAGCGCATTCATCACTTCGGGCCGATTGAGCGTGACGATGCGCAAGCGCCCCTCATCATGCACCTGGCAGAAACGATAATCGGTCATGCGGCTTCCCCCGTTTCGGATGATAAAAGGATCAAGGCATCCAGCAGGCTGCACCCTTGCCCGGCAGGATGCACCAATACCGGATTGAGATCGAGTTCCTGCAAATTCTCGCCCATTGCCACGGCAATTTCGGAAACATGGCTGATCAGCGCGACCAGCGCATCAATATCCGCAGCGGCGCTGCCACGCACACCTTCCAGCAACGGAAAGGCGCGCAGGCGACGCAGCATGGCGTGGGCTTCAGTGGGTGAAACCGGGGCGGGTGCGAAGACAATATCGCGCAGCACTTCAACATGCACGCCGCCAAAGCCGACCATGAGTGTGGGGCCGAAATCCCGGTCGCGCGTCACACCCAGAATCATTTCAATGCCAGGTGCCGCCATGGGTTGCACCAATATGCCATGCAGATCAGCCTCCGGCGCAAATTCCCTGCTTGCGACCGTGATGCGATCAAAAGCGGCGCTGGCCGCAGCGGCATCCTTGATATTCAGCGCAACACCACCCGCTTCCGTTTTATGTGGAATATCAGGCGATTGAATCTTGAGCGCGACTGGCACCCCGAAGGTGGTTTGGGCGGCCGCTGCCTCGGCCGCGCTGCGGGCAATGATGTCGCGGGGTATGGCGATGCCGGCGGCGCGCAGCAATGCTTTGGCCTCATATTCGGCAAGCATGCCGTGCCGTCCTTTCAGCAGCTCAGCGGCTTCGGAGGCCAAGGTAGATGGCTTCGGCGGCGCAAGCAGGGCAGGGCGCGTGGTTTCCAGAAAATCGCGATATTGTGCCATGCTGGCCAGCGCGCGCACCGTGCCGGAGCCAGTGGCGAAACAATGCAGCCCGAGCCCTTCCAGAATGGCGCGGGAAGCATCCGATACAAGCGTATAGCTATGCAGCAGAACGGGCTTTGGCCCGCGCGCGAAATCACGAATGGCTTCACCTTCGCGCTTCAACCGTGCCTCATGGGCGAAGGAACCGGCCAGGATGAAGGCATCAAAATAGGGCGCATCATAAAGAATGTTCAGCGCATCCACGAAGCTCGCGGCACCCTGGCCACCGCCGGCGCCTTGGCCCGTAAGGTCAACGGGGTTCACCGGCGATCCATAGGCGGGCATGATGGCGCGCAAGCGTGCTTGCCGTTCCATGTCAATTTCCGGCACGTCCAGCCCGAAGCGCGCACAGGCATCGGCCAACCAAACCCCCGTGCCACCTGAAGGGGAAATCACCGCAACACGCCTGCCGGCAGGCAGGCTATGCTTCACCAGGCCCGCGGCAATATCCAGCAATTCATCCTGATCATCCCCGCGCAGCACGCCATGGCGCGCCAACATCGCATCACACGCGGCATCTTCGCCGCCAAGCGCACCAGTATGGGAAGCCGCTGCCCGGCGTCCCGCATCCGAACGCCCTGCCTTGCCAAGGATCACCGGCTTGCTGCGCCGCGCCGATTCCTTGGCCATGGCCAAAAACGCATCTGGCCGCGTGAAACTTTCCAGATAAAGGAGTAAAGCTGCCGTGCCTTTATCCTCGATCAAATGATGCGCGAAAGCCGCAAGGTCCAGGTCAACCTGATTGCCGACACTGACGATAGTGCCAAAGGAAAGCCCCTGCGCCGCGCCGCGATTGAACAGCGCAAAGCCAAGCCCGCCACTTTGCGCAACCACGCTGATATCGCGCCCAAGGGGGTCAGCGATGCTTTTGACATGAACCGCCGGGCTGAAAGTGGGCGCGATCTTGGCGCGGATGTTGAAAAAGCCTTCCGCATTGGGGCCCGCCACGCGAATGCCAGTCCGTTCAATCACGGCGCGCAAATCGCGTTGCAGGGCAGCGCCTTCGACGCCCGCTTCACCAAAGCCGGAACTGAAGACAATGGCGCCCGCAATCCCAGCCGCCGCGCATTCAGCCACAGCCTTTGCCACGATGGGCGCTGGAACTGCGATCAAGGCCAGATCAATCGGGCCTGGAGCTTCTGCAATGGACTTGAAAGCTGGCAGCCCATGCAGAACGCCACCGCGCGGATTGATGGGCAGAATCCGCCCTTCATAGCCGCAGGAAATCAGCGTCGCCATGATCTTGCCGCCGATCTTCGCACTCCCTTCGGAAGCCCCAATAACGGCGATGCTTCGGGGGTTCAAAAAATAGTCTGGAAGCAAGGTGTTTCTCCCTCATGCGGCATTGCCGTCTCAGGTTGAAGCATAGGCATTGCCGCATGGCTATGCGCCATAGGGGGCAGTTGACGCGCCGCGTCAGAGCTTTCAGGCTGTGCAAAACAACGGCGCAGAAAGGCCCTGGTGCCTGGCGCTGAAGCCGGAGGAGGTGCCACGCCATGGCTATGACGCGTCGGACAGCAATGATTGGGCTTGGCGGCTTGGCCGCGGCGCCAGCTTCACTGGCTCAGCCAAGCATCGTCCCTGCCTGGCCATCACGCCCGCTGCGATTGGTGGTGACTTTCGCCCCTGGCGGTTCAACGGATTTGATTGCGCGCCTGGTTGCGACGGGTTTGCAGGAACGCTTGGGGCAGCCTGTCATTGTGGAAAATCGTGCCGGGGCTGGCGGCACCATCGCAACCACCCATGTCGCGCGTTCCGAACCCGATGGCTACACGATGGTGCTGGCATCCAGCACTGTCATGGCGATCGGGCCCTCGCTTTATCGGAACGTGCAATATGATCCGATCCGTGACTTCAGCCATGTGGTGCTGCTTTCGACCAATCATCTTGTTTTTGTCACGAATAACCGCGTGCCTGCCCAGAACTTGAATGATTTGGTGCGGCTTGCCCGCGCAACCAATGGCGGGTTGAACATGGCGTCGTCAGGCTCCGGTTCGCTCAATCACATGCTGATTGTGCTGTTCGGCAATATCAGTGGCGCCACACTGAACCATGTGGCCTATCGTGGCGCAGGGCCGGCCATGGCGGCCGTACTTGGTGGCGAAGTGCACGGCATGTCTGACAGCCTTCCTTCCGCCGCGGCACACATCAAGCAAGGCTCCGTTCGCGCCATTGGTATCGCAGGCGAATCGCGCAGCCCAAGCTTCCCCGATGTCCCTACCTTTCGCGAACAGGGTTTCGATTTGGTGAGCTATGGCTGGTTTGGCCTTTCCATGCCAAGTGCGACTCCAACGCCCATTCTTGATCGGCTGCACCGCGAAGTGAGTGCGGTTTTGAAGACACCTCATGTGGTGGAACGCATGGCTGAGTTTGATGCGACGCCAGGCAATATCTCGCGCGAAGCCTATTCAGCCATGGTCAGGGCAGATTACGAAAGATGGGGACCTTTGGTGCGCGCTTCCGGCGCTGTGGCGGAATGAGCGGAGGCTGAGATAGTCTTCGCCCGAAAGGGCCTCATGCGTTTTTTAACCCTCGGCAATCGCCTGATCACGGGTCAGCATCAATTGGCGTAGCGCATCCGAAATCGGCGCCTTGGCGCCGGTCGCGTTATTCACAATCACGCAAACGGCGCGCCCGGAACACAATAACCCATCGCGCCACAACCCGTATTCATGGATGAAGGAGCTTCGCCGGAAACTCACCGCGCGCACGGTCAGCAGCACATCCTCATTGAAATGGCCGGGGCGGAGGTATTTGGCTTCGATTGAACCCACCACTGGCCCTTCCGCATCCGCCCCAAACCGCCCGCCCGAGGCAAGCCACCAATCAATCCGCATATCCTCAAACATCGTGAGATAGGCGGCATGATTGATATGGGCGTAGATATCGCATTGAATCCAGCGAATGCGATGCCGCCGCGCCATGGCCCAATGGCCTTCCACCTGGAATTCCGCCCGTGTTGCTGCGTCCATCTGCCCCACCCCATATCCCTAATGCTCTGCGTCAGCATGCACAGCGCAGCGAGTAAGGCAAACCGCTCGGGTGAATTTTCTTGCCATGGGCGCCTGAAACGATAACATCACTCTAAAGAAAAGCACGGGGAGGGGTAATCATGTTCACACGGCGTCAAGCGATAGTTTTGGGTAGCGGTGCGCTGGCCATGCCCTGGGTCAATTCAGCCAAGGCGGCCTGGCCCGTGGATCGCGCCATTGAAGTGATTGTGCCTTTCCCGCCTGGTGGTGGCGTAGATTCGGTGGCGCGTTTCGCGACGCACCAGGTAACACCACGCCTGCCCGGCGTGCGTTTTGTCATCAGCAATCGCCCCGGCGCTTCGGGCCAGCTTGGTATGGAAGCCATCTTCAATGCCGCGCCAGATGGCTATACTCTTGGCACCATAGGTAGCCTCAATGTCTCCACGCTACCGCTGGAACGCCAGGTGCGCTGGAAGGCCGAGGAATTCACCTATATCGCCAATATCGTAGATGACCCATGCGGGCTCTGGGTGCTGGCCAATTCGCCTCTGCGTAGCCTTGGCGATTTGGTGGCGCGCCTGCGCGAAAAGCCGGAAGCGCTTTCCGTGGGTAGTGCCGCCGGTGTTGGTTCGGATGATCATCTTGTGCTGCTGGGCTTGGAAGAAGCGGCCAATATCCGCGCGCTGCACGCCCCCTTCAATGGCACGGCACAAGTGCAGCGGGATTTGCTTTCGGGCGCGGTGGATGTCGCTTCCTTCAACATGAGCGAAGGGATTGTGCTGATGCGCGAAGGGCGTATCCGCTGCCTGGCGCAGGCATCACCTTCGCGCTGGTCCGCAGCTGCACAGGTGCCAACCTTCCGCGAATTGGGCCTTGATGTGGTGATCGGCAGCGCGCGCGGCATTGTCGGCCCGCCCGGCCTGCCGGCGGAGGTAGTGCGGATGCTGGATGCCGTCTTCCGGGAAACCCTGGCCGATCCCCGCTTCGCGCTGGAAGCTGAGAAGGTTTCCCTACCACTCCGTCCTCTGGTCGGGCCTGAATATCGCGCCATGGTGCTGGCAGAAGGCGAAGCGGTGCGCGCCCTTTTCGCCCGCAGACCCTGGAAGCGCTGAAACGCCCAATATCGGAGAATAAACATGATTTCGCGTCGTACCCTGCTGGCCGCCAGCCCCTTACTGGCAAGCCCCACGATCCTATCCGCGCAAACCGCCTGGCCAAATGAACGGCCGGTGGAGGTGATTGTGCTTTCCGCAGCGGGCGGTGGTGTGGATGCCATGACACGCCTGGTGATGCCGCTTATCGCGCAACAAATCCCGGGTATGCGCGTTGTTGTGCTGAACCGCCCCGGTGCTGGCGGGCAGATTGGGCTGGAAGCGACCTTCAATGCGGCGCGGGATGGCTATACGCTGGGTGCCACCACTTTCCCCGCGCATAACGCCTTCCCGATCGAACGTCAGGTGCGCTATCTCCCGCTTGATTTTACCTTCATCTGCAATGTGGTGGAAGATGCGAATTGCTTTTACGTGCGCGTCGAAAGCCCTTTCAAATCCTTGCAGGATCTGGTGGCTGCAGCCAAGGCGCGACCTGGGCAGTTAAGCTGCGGCAATACCGGTATCGGCAGCGATGACCATCTTTTTGCGCTGCATTTCGAAGAATTGGCCGGGCTGCAAAAAATGATCAGCGTGCCCTTCACGGGTACTGCGCCGCTTTTGCCGCAGCTTCTGGGCGGGAATCTCGATATCGCGGCGCTGAATGTTTATGATGCGTTGCCATTGGTGCGCGACGGCAAGCTCCGCATTCTGGCGCAAGCGGCCGCCCGGCGCGCGCCGGATGCGCCCGATACCCCGACCTTTCGTGAGTTGGGCTTTGATCTGGTGCATGGCGCAAGCCGTGGGATTCTGGGCCCGCCCAATATGCCGCAGCACGTCACCGAAAAGCTGATCGCCGCAGCGCGCGTGGTCTTGGTGAGTGAGGAATTCAAGCGCGAAGCCGCGCGGGTCTTTATGCCGCTCAATCCGATGTTTGGTGCGGAATACAAGGCATTCGCCGAGCGTTCCTTCGCCGATCTGCAACGGCTCTGGCGCGTGCGCCCTTGGCGGGAATAGTGCTGGCTCTTGCGGCTTTGGGTGCTGTGCAGCTAGATTTTTGAAAACTCAGGGAGGAATAATCATGATCAATCGCCGTAGCCTTTTGGCATCCGCAAGCCTGCTCGCCACCCCGGCCATCACTCAGGCGCAAACCGCCTGGCCGGGTGACAAGCCCATGGAAGTGATTGTGCCTTTCCCCGCCGGTGGCGGTGTGGATATCATGACACGCTTGGTCATGCCGTTGGTGGCGGCGCAGATTCCGGGCCTTCGCCCGGTGACGATCAACCGCACCGGGGCTGCTGGGCAGATCGGGCTGGAAGCCACCTTCAACGCCGCGGCTGATGGCTACACGATCGGCGCCACCACCATCCCCGCGCATAACGCCATTCCGCTGGAACGCCAGGTGCGTTACCGCGCCATGGATTTCACCTTCATCTGCAACATCGTTGAAGACGCCAATTGCTTTTACGTGCGCGCCGATAGCCCGCTAAAGTCCTTGCAGGATCTGGTGGCGGTGGCGAAGGCTCGGCCAGAACAGATCACCTATGCCACCACCGGCATCGGCAGTGATGATCATCTTTTCGTGCTGCATTTTGAAGCGCTGGCCGGCCTCAAGCCGATGATCCAGGTGCCCTTTGCCGGCGCGGCGCCGCTTATTCCGCAATTGCTCGGCGGCAATATGGATGTAGCGGCGATCAATGTGAATGACGCGCTGCAATTGGCGCGCGAAGGCAAGGTGCGCATGCTGGCGCAAGCCGCCGCGGCGCGTCAGCCGGAAGCAGCCGATGTACCCACTTTCCGCGAATTGGGCTTTGACCTGGTGCATGGCGCCAGCCGCGGCATTGTCGGCCCGCCCAATATGCCGCCCGCCATTGTAGCGCGTCTTGAGGCGGCCTTCCGCACTGCGCTGGCAGATGAGAATTTCAAGCGCGAAGCGGCACGCAATTTCATGCCGCTCAATACCCTTGTCGGCGCAGAATACCGCGCCTTTGCGCAATCCGTGGATGATCGGCTGAAGCAGCTTTGGCAGGTGCGCCCCTGGCGCGTGGGGTAAGGGCAGGGGCTGTTACAGCCCCGCCTTTTCCAGCCGCATGATGGCGCGCGCCATTGCCTGGGCGCGCGGGATCATGCTGTCAATTTCCAGATATTCTTCCGGGCTATGCGCCTTGCCGCCCACGGGGCCGACCGCGCAGATGGTGGGCGCGCCAATCGCGGCCGTAAAACCGCTATCCGCGCAGCCGCCGGAAAATTCGCCGCTCACTTGCAAGCCGCTATCGGCTGCCGCGCCCTTATAAAGCGCGAAGACGCGTTCACTTGCAGGCGTTGCATTCAGCGGCAGGAATTCGCCCTTGATGACCAGCTTTGCCTTGGTGCCGGGCACAAAGGATTTCGTGACAATGTCATGCAGCTTGCCCACAACCTCATCCCGATCCGCCAATTCCACATAGCGCAAATCAATCTGGAATTGGCAGGCGGGGGCGACGGTATTCACGCTCTGCCCACCGTTCACCAGCCCGACATTCAGCGTGATGCCGCGCTTGAGGTCGGTCAGCGCATGAATGGCGACAATCTTTTGCGCGGCTTCGCCAATCGCGCTGATGCCGGCTTCGAAGTTACCGCCGGAATGCGCGGCCTTGCCTTCAATATCCACCACGGAAAATACACCACCCTTGCGCCCCGTCACCACATTGCCGGAAGGCCGGCCCGGTTCACTATTGAAGACAACACGCGCGCTGCGTGCCTCATTTTCAATGACCGGGCGGCCTTCGGGGCTGCCGATTTCCTCATCGCCGGTGAACAGCCCAACCAGCGGCCCGGGCGCACCGCCGAATTTATGGAAGGCAGCTAGTACAAACATATTCATCACAATGCCGGCCTTCATATCGGCAACACCCGGTCCATAGGCGATATTGCCCTGAATGGTGAAAGGCCGGCGTTCCGGTTCGCCCTTCGGGAAAACCGTGTCCCGATGCCCCATCAGCACGATATTCTTCTGCTGATTGCCGGAAGCGATTTCATGCGCACCCGGCACAATGCCGCGTAGGCAATCGCCATGCTTTTCGCGCGGCACTACCTCCACCGCGATGCCCTGACCCTCCAGGAAGCGCTTTACCTGGGTGCCAGTGCGATCCACGCCTGCCTTGTCATAGGAACCACCATCGGTATTCACCATTTCCTTGAGTTCAGCGATCATGGCGTCCTGCTGTGTGGCAAGCCAGGCGGTGATTTGGGCTTCGGTGGTCATGCTATCCTCAACTTTATTGGAATAAGACCCAAGCCTGCGTCAGAGTGCGCGCTGCGGCAAGAGAGCTATTCAATCTTGCCCAGCGCACGGATCACCCGCAGCAACCTTCCCGCATCCTCATCATAAAAACGCCGGAAGGCATCACCATCGCGGTAATCCAGCGTATTGCCAGATGCCGCCATGATGCGCTGGAAATCCGCATCCTGCGCCACGGCGCGTGATGCGTCACGAATGCGGTCAATGATGGCGGGCGGCGTACCAGCGGGGGCGAAAAGCCCAACCCAGATGTAGAATTCCACATCCGAGAAACCTTTTTCCACCAGCGTCGGCACATCGTCAAAACCCTTGAGGCGCTGACGACCCCAAGTGGCGAGCGCACGTAGCCGGCCATCGCGCACATGCTGCGCCACCGGACCGGGGCCTGAGGAAAGCGCCTGCACCTGCCCGCTCAAAATCGCCGTCAGCGCCGGCCCGCCGCCCTGGAAGGGCACATGCAGCATCTCAATCCCCGCCGCCTGGGACAGCATCGCCATCGGCACATGCAAAGCGGAGTAATTGCCCGCTGACGAATAGGCGATCTGGCCGGGCTTGGCTTTTGCTTCGGCGATGAATTCCTCAATCGTGCGAATGGGGCTGGATGCCGGCACCACCAGCACGGTGGGATCAGCGGAGAATAACGCAATCGGCGTCAGCATCTCAGGCGTATAGGCCGGCGTGCGGCCATTGATGCGCGCTGCTTCCGGCAGGAAGGTCATGGAAGAAAGGCCCATGAGCAGCGTATAGCCATCGGGCGTGCTGCGGGCGACAAAACCATTGCCGATTTCGCCCGCCGCGCCGCCGCGATTGGTGATCGGTACCGGCTGGCGCCAAATTCGTTCCAGCGTGGCCGCGGCGGGGCGGCCCACCACATCGGCTTGCCCGCCAGGTGGGAAGGCGACCACCATGGAAACAGCGCGGGATGGGTAGTTTTCCTGCGCCATTACCGGCATGGCAAAAGGTAGCGCCGCTGCCCCGGTCAGAAGAGTGCGTCTTTTCATGTTTTTATTCTCCCTGTTTTTTGTTTACGCGACGGGATTTTCCAAAACACCGATCCCGCTGATTTCAATCCGCACCACATCGCCTTTTTGCAGGAATTTCGGCGGGGTGAAGCCAATGCCAACACCAACCGGCGTGCCGGTGGCAATCACATCGCCGGGCTCGAGTGTAATGGCGGCACTGATTGCCTCGATCAATGTTGGCACGTCAAAGATCAAATCCGCCACCAAGGAATCCTGGCGCTTTTCGCCATTCACATGGGTGATTAGGCGAAGTTTGGTGGGATCGGGCGCTTCATCGGCGGTCAGAATGGCGGGTCCCATGGGGCAGAAGCTATCCAGGCCCTTGCCCAAAACCCATTGGCTATGGCGCTTCTGCAAATGTCGCGCTGTTACGTCATTGATGATGGTGTAGCCAAACACATGCGACAATGCGGCTGCCTTGGAAATGCCGCGCCCGCCCGTACCGATCACAATCCCCAATTCGCCTTCATAATCCAGGCCACCCGTCGGGTCCAAATGGCTCAGGATCGGCTCATTGATTGCGATGATGGCGGTATGGGGTTTGGAGAATACAACGGGGAAGGGCGGCAC